>DATLZF010000031.1:0-16069 GCA_035574135.1 Candidatus Methylomirabilota bacterium | reverse complement strand
GGAAATTCACCCTCGACGGCCAGTCCTACACGCTCGCCCTCAACGACGGCCGGAATCACCTGCACGGCGGCTTGCAGGGCTTCGACAAGAAGGTGTGGGAAGCCGAACCCATCGCCTCGCAGGACGGGCTGGCCGTGATGTTCAGCTACACCAGCCCGGATGGCGAGGAGGGCTACCCGGGCAAGCTCTACGTCCGCGTGGTGTACACCCTGACGGACCGCAACGAGTTGCGCATCGACTACGTCGCCAACACGGACAAACCCACGGTGGTCAATCTCACCAACCACAGCTATTTCAATCTGGCCGGCTCGGGGAGCATCCTCGATCACGTGCTCAGCCTCCAGGCCTCGCGCTACACGCCCGCCGACGCCGGACTGATTCCCACGGGTGAGATCGCACCGGTGGCCGGCACACCGCTGGACTTTACCGTGCCGACGCGCATTGGTGCCCGCATCGCCGCCGTGATGGATTTCGCCAAGGGCTACGATCACAACTTCGTGATTGATCGGCCCCGCCCGGGCCTGGTGCCTTGCGCCACGGTTTACGAGCCCCGCAGCGGGCGCACGTTGGAAATCCACACCACCGAACCCGGTGTGCAGCTCTACACCGGCAACCACCTCGACGGGTCGCGCCGGGGAGTCGGCGGTGTGGTGTACAGCCAGCACTCGGGCTTCTGCCTCGAAACGCAGCACTTCCCGGATGCCATCAACAAGCCGTCCTTCCCCAGCATCGTCCTGCGGCCCGGCCAGACGTATCGCTCCAGCACGGTGCACAAGTTTTCCGTGAAGAACTCCTGACCCCCGGCGTCCAACGGCGGTCATGAGAGCCGCTCTTTTCCTCATCCTTGCGACCGCTGCCGGCCTGATACCCGGTTCAGCCGCCGAACCACCCCGCCCTCTGCGCGCCCTCCTCGTCACCGGCGGTTGCTGCCACGACTACGGCCGGCAGAAGGACATCCTCAAGCAGGGCCTCGAAGAACGCCTGCATGTCGAGGTGATCCAGGTCCATTCGACCGATACGAGCACACGGGCCCGCTTCGAGATGTATGAGAAGCCGGACTGGGCGCAGGGCTACGATGTGGTCATCCACGACGAATGCTCGGCCGACGTGAAGGACCTGCCCTACGTGCAAAACATCCTCAGCGCCCACAAGGCCGGCGTCGGCGCGGTTAACCTCCACTGCGCCATGCACTGCTACCGGACCGGCACTGACGACTGGTTCCAGTTTGTCGGCCTCCAATCCACCGGCCACGGTCCACAGGAACCGATCACCATCCGCTTCCTGGACGCCACGCACCCCGTCACGCGCGGGATGGAGGATTGGACGACGATCAAGGAGGAGCTCTACAACAACGTGAAGGTGTTCCCGGCCTCGCAGCCGCTCGCCCGGGGCCGGCAAGTCGTCAAACGTCGTGACGGCACCGAGAAGGTGGAGGACGCCGTGGTGGCGTGGGTCACCGAATACGGTCAGGGCAAGGTCTTCAGCACCACTCTGGGCCACAACAGCGCTACTGTGGCCGACGCGCGCTATCTCGACCTCGTGGCGCGGGGGCTTTTGTGGACCTGCGGCAAGCTCGGAGCCGACGGCAAGCCGTTGGCCGGCTACGCGGCCCGGCCGGCACAGCAGAAGTAGAAAAGCCGCCGGCAATCCCGACGGCTTTCGCGACAGCCCGGCCCGGGCTTCACTGCGTGGCCTATTTGAGTTCCTTGATCCGGATGTTGCGGAACCAAACGGTGCCGTGATCGCCCTGGAGGAAGATGGGCCCGGGTTCGTTCACCTTGTTGTCGATTTCGGAGCCCGTGGCCCGATCACACACCACGTTGTCGTGGATCTTCTTGCCGTTGAGGATCACCGTAATCTTGTTGTCGATGATGGTGGCCTCGACGGTCTGCCACTCGCCGCCCGGCTTCGAGGCAAACACACTGGGAGCGGTGTGGTTGTAAATGGCGCCGTTGCCGACCTTTGAGGGTTTGCCGGTCTTGTAGTCGCCCAGAATCTGGATCTCGTGCCGGCCGCGCAGGTAGAAGCCGCTGTTGGATCCATCCGGCACCATGAACTCGTAGCGCACGGTGAAGTTCCAGAACTTGTCGGTGGTTACCAGGTCGGTGCCGTGCTCACCTTTGTTGACGATGTTCTTGAGGATACCGTCCTCCACCTTCCAACTGTTGTGGCCGTCCTTGCGGCGCAACTGCCAGCCGGTGGTGTCCTTGCCGTTGAACAAGGGCCGAAAGCCGGTTTCGTCGGCCGCCACCGCGGTCGCGGCCAAGAGGGAAAACAGGGCGGTCAGGGAGAGGAGTTGTTTCATACGAGGTGCATTTGAGGTGGTTTGCGTTCCGGTGTGAGACGGTGCCCCCCGGCCGGGCATTCACGCTTCTGCTCCTCCCCTCGCCCGGCCCGGCGGCCCGAGCCCTGCGGGTCGGCAGCTCCGAGATTCCCTTGAATGCGGGGCCGCGGCCATGCGTCTGGCCCTTTTGCGAAGCGGGGCTAAGCGACCCGGTTCACTACGTTGCATCTACTGACGGCCGCCATGAATCACCACGCGTTCAATCCGGAGCATCTGGCCTTGACCCGCCGCGAGTTCCTCCATCGCTGCGGCATGGGCATGGGGGCGCTGGGGCTGGGCTCGCTGCTGGCTTCCGCCGGTCAGGCCGCGGCCAGCGAAGGCTTCACCAGCCCGCTCTTGCCCAAGCAACCCCATTTTCCGGCCAGGGCCAAGCGCGTCATCCATATTTTCGCCAACGGGGGCCCCTCCCACGTGGACACGTTCGACCCCAAACCCGCGCTGGATCGTTACCACGGCAAGGAGATCCCCCTGCGCCTGCGCACCGAGCGCAAGACCGGCGCCGCCTTCCGCTCCCCCTTCAAGTTCCGCCCCTACGGCCGAAGCGGCATCGAGGTCAGCGAACTCTTCTCCCACGTGGCCGAGTCCATCGATGACATTGCCGTGATCCGTTCGATGCACGCGAACGTGCCGAACCACGAGCCTTCGCTGATGCTCATGAACTGCGGCGAGTCCATCCAGATTCGCCCCAGCCTGGGTTCGTGGGTTACCTACGGGCTGGGGAGCGAGAATCAAAACCTGCCCGGCTTCATCGCCATGTGCCCCGGCGGCTATCCGATCCAGGAATCCCAGAACTGGCAGAGCGCGTTCCTGCCGGGTGTCTATCAGGGCACCTACATCGACACCCAGCACACGCGCATCGAGAAGCTCATCGAACACATCAAGAACAACTACTCGTCGTTGCCGGAGCAACGGGCCCAGCTCGACCTGCTGCAACAACTCAACGAGCGCCATCAGCGCCGCCGCCAGCAGGATGCCCAGCTCGAAGCCCGCATCCAGTCCTTCGAGCTGGCCTACCGGATGCAGATGGACGCGACCGACGCCTTCGACATCAGCCGCGAACCGGAAGCCATCCGCAAGATGTACGGCGAAGGCACGCAAGCCCGGCAGATGCTCATTGCCCGGCGCCTGCTCGAGCGCGGCGTGCGTTTCGTCCAAGTCTGGCACGGCGCCGGCCAGCCCTGGGACAACCACGACGACATCGAGGAGAACCATCGCAAGCTCGCCGGGCAGTGCGACCAGCCCATCGGCGCCCTGCTCAAGGATCTCAAGCAGCGCGGGATGCTCGACGAAACCCTGGTCATCTGGGGCGGCGAATTCGGCCGCACGCCCACGGTCGAGCTGCCCACCCCGGGGAGTAACGCCGGCAAGATCAACGGCCGCGACCACAACCACTACGGCTTCACCGTCTGGATGGCGGGCGGCGGCGTGCGCGGCGGCTACGTGCATGGCGCCACGGATGAATTCGGCTTCCAAGCCGTGGAAAACAAGGTCCATGTGCACGACCTCCACGCCACCATCCTCGCCCTCCTCGGTTTCGACCACGAGAAGCTCACCTTCCGCCATGCGGGCCGTGACTTCCGCCTGACCGACGTTCACGGCCACGTCGTCCGCGAGCTGATCGCGTAGCGCCTGGCCGGCGCGGGCTAATCCTCGGCCTCCGTCGCATCCCGCCCGTCCAGCACCCGGAAGACGTGGGTCCACGGATCAATGCGGCAGATGCCCTGGTAGGCGCACGACCCGCAGGCGACCTCGTGCCCCTTTCGATACGGGTCCACGGCGGCCTCGCCTCGAAGGATGCGCCGGCCCAAGGAACGCCACGTTTCCTCGCACCGGTCCAGCAGTTCCTCAAGCTCGCCTGATCTCAACACGCCGGCGTCGTTCGCATACGGTTCGCCATCCTTGCGCAGCCGATACTTGAACTGATCTCCGGTCTTCGCGCCTTCGCGCCGATCCAAATGTCGCAGGGCGCTGAAGTCGAACAGGCCCTCGTGTTGATACGCTCGCCGCCGCGCCCTTGGGACATCTCCGCGAGCCTCGCCTCGATGACCTGCCGGCTCGACGCGGCCCCGCAGGTTCACGTAAAACACGCCGACCGGCCGCAGCCTGGGCGCACCAAAAACGCTGCGGGCGGTTTTCTCATCGAGTCGGCGCAATACGCACAAGTAGGCGGGCAACTGCTGCTGGAGACCGCTTTCGATCCGCCTGCGCTCGAGCCGACGAAAGCCCGACTTGTAGTCGATCACCACCGCCAGCGCGTCCTCCGATCCGCCCGGCCGGTACAGATCCACCCGATCAATGCGCCCTTGCAGCGACAGCCGGGTCTCGGCGTCCAACTCCAGCTCCAGTGCCGGCAGTGGGCCCTCGCGGCCGAAGGCGATCTCCACGACCGCAGGATCGAAATCATACTGTGCCATCCACTCAACCAGCGTCCGGATCACACGTTGCAGGGCCCTCTTGTGCGCGCCGATGGCAAAGCGATTCTCGGGTGAAGCCAGCAACAGCCCGTCGTTGAACCGCGGCGCCAGCTCGTCACACAGGGCGCCGATTCGCTCGGCCGCCTCCTCCACACCCAAATCGCGCCAGCGGCGGCCTTCGGCCACAATGCGCTCGTGAAACGCCGCCAACACCTCGTGTTGAAAACTGCCCCGTTCACGGAGGTCGAACTCCAATCGCTGCCGCTCCTCGGCGTGCAATCCCGAGTTGACAAAAAAACGAAACGGGCAGGCCGCAAACTGTTCCAACCGGCTGACCGACGTCTGCAGGGTCCTGCCATACAATCGGCGCGCCTGCTCGGGTCTCAGCCCAGTCTCGCTCCCCAAGGATCGAAGGCGCTCGAAACGATCCAGCATCGCTGCCCGCGACGACTGGCCCCGCAAAAACGCGAGGATGTCGCCCTCCGGCCCCCTCGAGGTATGCGGGCTTGCCATCGCCTCGAACAGCGGACCGGCGGCTTCACACACATGCTCGGTCTCCCACCAGTTCCCCGGCCCCCTGAACTCCTCCAGCGCCAGATCCGGCAGCAGTCTCCGCACATGCGAGACGAAAGGGGACGGGTTCAGCACGCGGCCCTCGGCGCTGCGCAGCGCGTAGGTCAGCACAACCTGCTCGCGCGCCCGCGTGCAGGCTACGTAGCCATAAAAGCGCTCGTGCCCCATTTCGAGCCGGGCATCCGGTCCCAGCGGCCTCCCGAGTCGCTCCAGTTGCTCCCGCTCCTGCGTTGTCAAAAGCGACTGGGTTGAGACCGGTCCTGGGAACACGGTCTCATTGACCCCAAGCACATAAGCCCGGCGCAGATCGGGATTGCGCGAGCGGTCAATCGCCCCCACCAACACCTGATCGAGCGCCGGTGGAATGACGCCGACCGTCAGCCCCGACAGCCCGGCGTCGAGAATCGGCAGCCAGCGCGACACCGGCAGGGATTCCTCGGCAAAGGCCAGAGCCAGATGGTCGAGCCACGTTTGCATCTGCCCCCATACGGTTTCGTGCAACGGTGCGAACTCCGATTCACCAACGCCCTCCGCCGGTCGGCTCCATTGCGTGAGCGTTTCCTCCACCCCCAACGCCGCCCAGAAATCGCGCAAACCCCGCGCCAAGGCCCGCCCGCTGGGCGCACCGGCCAACACTTGTCCCAGCCGCCGGAACGCCGGCACGATCTTCACCCGCAGGGCCTCCAGTTCCCGCGCCGTGGCGGCGTCCGCCGACAGTGAAAGCGGCGTCTGCCACGTTTTCCCCTCCCAGCCCCGCGCCAGGGCCTCGTTTTCCAGATGATCGATCACGGCAGCGGCGGGATGTACCAGGCCCGATTTCAGTGCGCCAAACCAGTCCTCATGCCTCCAGCCGAAGGCCACGGTTCGCAATGCGCAGCGGGTCAACTCGGCCAACGGATGGTGAGCCACCGGTTCTCGTCGGTCGAGGAACAGTGGGATCTCGTACCGGCCGAAGACGCGGCGAATCGGATCGTGGTAGAGATCAAGCTGACGGACCAGCACGGCGACATCGCGATACCTGCCACCGGCGCGAACGAAGCGCACGATTTCGCGCGCTGCAAACTGGGCCTCCGCCTCCGGGTGCGGGCAGGCCACCACTCGCACGGCCGCCGTTCTGTGGCCCGATTCATTTGACACGCCAGGTCGGGGGGCGGCCCAGTGTCGTTCGAGATGCTGCAACGCGGGCGCGGTTGCAAAACGCCCCGCGCCTTCGTTGCGGGCCAGGCACTCGACTTCCACCTCGACCCCCGGCACGGCCGCCAACGCATCCTGACATTGCCGCACCGTTCGGCTGATCACAGCCCAAGGCGAATGCCAGGCCGGGTCGGCCGGGGATTCCGGGTCCAGGCAAAAGGCCAAGGTGGCGCGGCCGGAGCGCGGGACCACCTCGGCCAGCAGCCGGAGCTCCTGGGGCGTCAGTTGCGCAAATCCATCCAGCCACAGGCCGTCGAGCCGAAATGCAGTTTCTCCATCGCGGCACGGCGACGCTGCGGTCTTTAGTACCTCGACCGCACCGTCCAACAGACTGTCGGCATCCCGGAGCTGGTGCCTTCGGAGCCAATCTCGATACGCGCGCAAGAGTAGGGCGAAGTCGTGCAGCTTCCGCCCCAGGCTGCCATGTGGCCCGGCGCGGGCGGCCAGCTCATCCAACAGCGCCGGGCTGGCCTGATGGTGCTGCAGTTCGCGGATTTGCCGGCTTAGTTGCAGGGCAAACCCCGGTGCCAGCGCGCTGCCGCGAAACAGCTTGAGGCGGTCCTGGTGCTCGGCCAGCAACGCCCGCAGCACCATCACGCGCCCGTCCTCGCCCAACAGCTCGGGCACCGGCACTTGCAGTGATTCGAAGATGAAGGCGGCCAAGCGCTCGAAGGACAGGATATGGAGCCGGGTGTATCCGGGCAGCGACGGTTCTGCCAACAACTGACGTTCCCACTGGAAGGTCGCCTGTTTCGGAGCCAGCAGGACGAGCGGTTTTGTGGCGCTGAGGTCGGTGAGTGCGGCGCGGATCTCCGCCAAACAACGATGGGTCTTGCCGCTGCCGGCCGGGCCCAGAAGAAAACGCGCGCGCATGCCCGTGCTTATCGGGAAAGGCGCAGCCAGGCAATGCCCAGCCTGCCATGGCCTCGCAGACCGGCGCGTGTCTGGTGATTTTGCGCCTTGTCATTCGCCGCCGTTTCCCGTCTAACCGCCGCCATGCCTGATTGGATTGCCATCATTCTGCTCGGGGTTGTCGAAGGCCTGACGGAGTTCTTGCCCGTATCTTCGACCGGCCACCTTTTGCTGGCCCAGCAATGGCTGCCCATGCAGACGGATTTCTTCAACACGTTCATTCAGTGCGGCGCCCTGTTGGCGGTGTTGATGGTCTTCTGGCGCCGGCTCGGCGGCTTGGCCCGAGACTGGCACCAACGTGAGGCTCAGCAGTTCGCGGGCAAACTCGGGCTTGCCTTTCTGATCACGAGCGTGGGCGGCCTGGCTGTCAAGGCGATAGGGTTCACGCTCCCGCACGACCCCGTGCCGGTTGCGCTGGCGACGTTGATCGGCGGGATTCTCATCTTGGTCATCGAGCGGTGGCTTCACGGCCGCGAGCCTCGGGACGAGGTGACGTGGCGGGTCGCTCTAGCCCTGGGCCTGGCTCAGTTGGTGGCCGGCGTTTTTCCGGGCACCTCGCGCTCAGGCGCGACCATCTTGACCGCCGTTGCCTTCGGCGTGCGCCGGCCGGCGGCCACTGAGTTCTCCTTCCTGCTCGGCATTCCCACGTTGTTCGCCGCCAGCGGTCTGGAGTTTTATTCGCTCTGGCGGTTGGGGGCAGCCGGCAACTCCATTGACTGGCCCATGCTGTTGCTCGGCACTGCGGCGTCCGCAGCGTCCGCTTTCGCGGTGGTCAAGTGGTTGTTGCGCTTCGTCCAGACGCACACGTTTTACGTGTTCGGCTGGTATCGGATCCTGTTAGGCGGAGCGATCTTGCTCGTGTATTGGCCGCAGCGGAGCTGACCGCAAGCTAGGCGGCCAACCGTCAACTCAAGCGCATGGGCATGACGACGTAGAGGAATGGGCCGTTGATCTTCAGGACGCCCGGGCTTAACTCGTCAATCAAATCCAGGAACACCTCATCTGTGGACAGCGCGTTCAGCGGCTCGATCACATAACCGGGATTGAACGCGACTGCGAGATCCTTGCCCTTGTAGTTGATGGCCAGGCTTTCTCGCGCCTCGCCGACCTCCGGGGTGTTGGCCGTAATGGCGAGGTTGTTTTTCGTGAAGTTGAGCTTCACCGAGTTCTGCTTCTCACTGGTCATGATTTCGGCCCTTTTCAGAGCATGCAGAAACTCTTCGCGTCCGAGCGTTATGCGCTCCTTAGCCTCACCCGGTATCACTTGCCGGTAGTTGGGGTAGTTGCCCTCGATCAGCTTCGTAATCAGTAGCGTCGCGCCTCCTTTGTCATCGCGCAGCGCGAATGAAGCTTGGTTGTCCGTATAGTTGATTTCCACCTCGCCGTTGTCCTGGAGAAGGCGATTCAACTCGTTGACAGCTTTGGCCGGCACGATGAACTCGCCCTGGCTCTTGTCCGCCACATCGACTTCCTCCTCCACCAACGCCAGTCGCCTGCCGTCCGTGGCCACCATGGTCAACTTGTGGTCTTTCAGGCTAAAAAAAATCCCGTTCAATACGTACCGCGATTCGTCCGTGGAGACTGCGAAGGATGTCTTTCTGAGCATCCCCTTCAACTTGTCTTGCGGCAGCGTGACCCGCCGATTATCAGCAAACCGGGGCGGTGGCGGAAACTCTTCCGCCCCCAATCCCTTGATCTTGAAAAACGATGCCCCGCACCGCAGCGCGCAGACATTCTTGTCATCCACTTCCAGATCGATCTCTGAATTGGCCAGTTCACGAACGATACCGAAGAGCTTCTTCACCGGCAGTGTTGTCGCTCCAGGCGTCTTGACCATCGCCTCCACCGTGCTCGTTATGGTCACATCCAGGTCCGTCGCAGTCAGCTCCAGCTTCGCACCTTCGGCTCGCAAGAGGACGTTCGAGAGGATAGGCAGCGTCGTTCGGGTGCTTACGACATTCTGCACCGCCTGAAGGCCGTTCAGGATCTGTTCTTTGGCGATGGTCAGATTCATTGACGCTTATTGGATGCTTTTTCTGTGTACAAGCCAACCTATTATTAAGGGCTGTGAATAATGGAAACGCCATGGGGTGTCAAGGGACCGACAAGTACTTACGAAGAATCAGCCCTGTGGAAAACTGGACGGTAGCGGGCCGAGAAGTCCGGAATGCTCGACTTGGCCGGCTTGTTGAAGAACTATGCACACCGCTTCGCCAAGAAACTAAGTCGCTTGTGCCCTTTGGATCACTTCGGGCAGAACGCGCTCGACTTCAGCGACGTCGGTAGCCGTAGATTCGCGGCCAAGGGAGAATCGGATCAGGCTACTCGCCTCGGTTCGGTCGCACCCCAGCGCCAGCATGACATGCGAGGGAGTCAGTGAGCCGGCAGAACAGGCCGAACCGCTGGAAGCGCAGATGCCCTCCAAGTCCAATCCTGCGAGGATAGACGTACTGTCACAACCGCGAACGGTAAACGCGACGGTGTTGATCAAGCGCCGTTTAGTTGGACTGCGCGGTGTAACTCCAAGTGTGCCCAAGGAAAGGGTCAGGGCGTCAAGCCGATCCCGCAACGGTAGAAGGTCTTTTGCGGCAAAGACCGGTTCTCGGATGAAAAGTTCAACGGCCTTGGCCAATCCGATGATGGCTGCGACGTTCTCTGTGCCCGCACGGCGTTCATTCTCATGCGAGCCGCCGAGGAGAAGCGGGTGGGGCTTGAGAGGAGATCGGATATAGAGGAAACCCGCACCTTTTGGCCCGTGAAACTTGTGGCCGCAGCCCGATACCAAGTCGGCGTTGAAGTCCTCGATTCGGCCAAAAGGTTGTTTCCCGAACCATTGCACAGCATCCGTATGAAAGACGATCCCGCGCTCGCGGCAGATTCTGCCGAGTTCGGCAATGGGCTGAAGGGTCCCAATTTCGTTATTCGCTGCCATGATCGAAACCAGCGTGGTTTCAGGCCGGATCGCCGCAACCAAGGCGTCTGGAGAAACAAAGCCCAACCGATCAACCGGCAGGACGGTCAGGGTGAACCCCTCGTTCTCCGCAAGATATTCACAAGCGTTTAGGACGGCATGATGCTCCACACTGCTGGTAATAATGTGCCGCCCCCGCGACTTGAGGAGGCGGGCGGTGCCGAGGATCGCCAAGTTGTTGCTTTCCGTTCCGCCGCTGGTGAAAACCAGTTCGCTCGGCCGGCAACACAACACGGCGGCGATCCGTTCGCGGGCATCGTCCAGGGCAGCCCTGCTACACCGGCCCACGTGGTGGATGCTGGACGGGTTGCCGTAGTGCTCATGCAGGAATGGAAGCATGGCCTCGCG
This sequence comes from Candidatus Methylomirabilota bacterium, assembly GCA_035574135.1. Classification (GTDB taxonomy): domain Bacteria; phylum Verrucomicrobiota; class Verrucomicrobiia; order Limisphaerales; family DATLZF01; genus DATLZF01. The sequence goes on along the minus strand of DATLZF010000031.1, from coordinate 5,313 downwards.
CACGGCCGGATCGAGAGGCGTCGTCGCGTTGTAGTCGAGGTAGATCGTCCGCATCCCTTTAGTTCAGGGCAGGTTGACTCCAGGAGCGAACCGGTCCTCCGTCCACGGATCGGCCGTGTTCGAGTAGCCGCGCATTTCCCAGAAGCCGAGGATGTCGCGATCGAGGAATTGGATGTCGCGAATCCACTTGGCCCCCTTCCAAGCGTAGCGCTTCGGTATGATGACTCGCGCAGGACCGCCGTGTTCCTTGGGCAGAGGCCGTCCGTTCCACGAATGCGCCACCAGCACGTCATCATCGAGGCAGACCTCCAGCGGGTTGTTCGTCGAGTAGCCGTCGTAGCTTTTGAAGAAAACGTGCGTGGCCGCCGGCTTGGGCCGGACCAGCTCGGCCAGGGTAAAGAACGCAACGCCTTCGAACTCCATGTCGAACTGACTCCAGGTCGTAACGCAATGAAAGTCGCTCGTGTCCTTGAACTGCGGCAGCGCCCGGAATTGTTTCCAGTCCAGTGTCACCGGGTTCTCGACCAGTCCGTGAATCCGCAGCTCCCATTGCTCCAAGGGAACTTCGGGCAACACCCCCAAATCCAAGACGGGAAAGTTGTGCACCTGCCGCTGGCCCGGAGGCAGACGGTTTTCCGACCGGGGTTTGGCAGCAACCTGGCCGGCCATCTTGCGAGCCCATCGTTCCTTGGCCGCGATATACGATTCTTTCATCACACAAGCAGCCTAGCAGAGAGTCCATCCGCGCTTCCAGCCCGGCCTTCAGCCGAGTGGCCGCAGCGAGCCGAAGGTAACGATGCGGCGGTGCGGTCGGGACTGGCGCACCGTCGGCTCAGGGCATGGAACCACAGGGACCGCCGCGGATCTGCTCCGACCATTTGCCCGTTGCATTTCGGGCAGCCCGCTTCTTGAATTCGTGCATGTCGAATCGCCCCGCGCCGCTGGATCTGCGGCGCCTCAAGGTCTATCCGCTCGCCTCGCGGCGCAGCATGGCGGCCATCGAGGATATCCTCGTGCGCCCCGAAGCGGCCCCACCACCGTTACCGAGCGATGTGGTACGGGAGGGTGTGGGCAGGTGCGCGCGGCAGATGCGTGCGGCGCGGGCGCGGGGCGCGGGTGTGTTGTTCCTTTATGGGGCGCACCTGGTCAAGAATGGCGCCGGTGCCCTGGTCGAGCGCCTGCTGGAGCGCGGTTGGATCACCCATCTCGCCACCAATGGTGCCGGCGCGATCCACGATTGGGAGTTCGCTTTCCAGAACTGGTCCACGGAAAGCGTCCAGCAAAACGTGGCCACCGGCACCTTCGGCACGTGGGCTGAAACCGGTCGCAACCTCCACTTGGCTGTCCTGGCCGGAGCCGTGCGCGAGGAAGGCTTCGGAGTGGCGCTCGGGCGGTTCATCCACGAAGACGGGGTCACACTGCCCGAACCGGCGCAGCTCGAACGGGCCTTGCGCGATGCGCCGGCGCATCCGTTGAGCCCGGCGCGGGCGGAATTGCTCGTGGCGATGCGGCAGCACCAACTGCCCTCGGGCCGGATCGAGGTGCGCCATCCGTGGAAACACACCTCGATTTTTCGCAACGCTTTTCGGCTCGGGGTGCCGCTAACGGTGCATCCGGGCATCGGCTACGACATCATTTCAAACCACCCGATGTTCAACGGCGCGGCACTCGGGCGAGCGGCGGGGCTGGACTTTCGCCTCTTTGGCGGTGCGGTGGAAACGCTTGATGGTGGTGTGGTGTTGTCGGTCGGCTCAGCCATTATGGCCCCGCAGGTGTTCGAAAAGAGTCTGAGTTGCGTAAACAATCTGCGCCTTCAGGCCGGACGCCCCGTGGTGCACGACCATGAGATTTATGTGATCGATCTGCAGGACGGCGGCCACTGGGACTGGAGCCGGGGCGAGCCCCCAAAAGATCATCCCGCCTACTACCTGCGTTTCTGCAAAAGTTTCTCCCGCATGGGCGGCGCGATGCATTACCTCCAGTGCGACAACGTCGCCTTCGTGCACAACCTGCTCCACCTTCTCGAAGCATGAGCCCGGACCGATTCGAGGCCATCACCGCGCGGTTCGCGAAACTGCGCCTTGCCGTCGTGGGCGACTTCTGCCTTGACCGCTACCTCGAGATTGATCCCAACCGAAAGGAAACCTCCATCGAAACCGGCCTGCCGGTCCACAACGTGGTGAACGTCCGCGCCCAGCCGGGTGGCGCCGGCACCATCCTGAACAACCTCATCGCTCTCGGCGTCGGCACGATATCACCCGTCGGTTTTTGCGGCACCGACGGTGAGGGCTTCGAGTTGCAGCGGGCGCTGCGAGCCGCCGGCGGAGCGGTGCAGCTCCACCACTTCTTCGCCACTGACCAGCGCCGCACCTTCACCTATTGCAAGCCGTTGTTGGTCGAAGCCGGCCGGCCCCCGGTGGAGCTGAACCGCTTGGACACCAAGAACTGGTCGCCGACCCCGGCGGCGGTGGCCGGTCGCCTGGCCGACTCCGTGCGCAGACTTGGTCGCGACGTGCACGCCCTGATCGTGCTTGACCAGGTTGATCTGGCCAACACCGGCGTGGTGTCCGGCCCTGTGCTCGAAGCAGTGGGTGAACTCGTAGCGGAAGACCCGCAACTGCCGATTCTCGCCGACAGCCGGCGCGGCTTGCGCGGCTTTCCGCCCGTGATGTTCAAAATGAATCGCGCCGAGCTTCGCGCCCTGACCGATGCCCCGGCCGACACAGGCGTGGACCAGGTCCAAGAAGTCACGCGGGCACTGGCCCGCAAGCAGGGGCGTCACGTCTTCGTGACCCTTGCGGAGGAGGGTATGGTGGGCGCGGCGCCGGACGGTGAGGTCATACACGTGCCTGCCTTGCCGGTGCGCGGTCCCATCGACATCGTGGGGGCCGGTGATGCCGTGACGGCGAACCTGGCCGCTGCGCTGGCGGCCGGGGCGACACTGCGCGAGACCCTCGAACTGGCCAGCGCCGCCGCCTCGGTCGTGATTCACCAACTCGGCACGACCGGCGCGGCCACCGTGCCGCAAATCCGTGCCCGGTTGGCAGAGGGCTGATCGGCGAGGCGACCCAGATAGGACTGTCTTAGCTTAACCAGTGGCCGGATTTTTGGGGAGCGATTCAAGGTTCACGTGGGTGCCGCAGAGGGTCCTTGGGCCCGAGGTGCAAGCTGCACGGGAGCAAGCCTCGGCACCAGCGCGTGAATCACCAGGAACGCTGCCAGGTAGGCGGTCCCGGCGATGAGGAAGATGGGCAGGTAGCTACCCGTGCGCTGCAGGATTTCGCCCACCACCAGGGAAATCATCATCCCGCCCACGGCGCCGGCCATGCCGCCGATGCCCACCACCGAGCCCACGGCGTGGCGGGGAAACGTGTCCGACACCAGGGTAAACAGATTGGCTGACCAGCCCTGATGCGCGGCTGCTGCCAGACCCACGATTGCCACAGCGGTCCACAGTTCGGACACGCGCGAGGCCCACAGAATGGGCAGGACGGCCACGGCGCAGACCAACATGGCGAGCTTGCGGGCGGCATTGATCGTCCAGCCCCACCGAATCAAAGCCGACGAAATCCAGCCGCCGCCGATGCTCCCCACGTCCGCCACGAGATAGATCACCACGATGGGCAGTCCGATGGACTTGAGGTCCAGGCCATGATTGCGATTCAGGAAGTCCGGCACCCAGAACAGATAAAGCCACCAGATCGGATCCGTCATCATCTTCCCGAGGGCAAAGGCCCACGTGGGACGGTGCCTCAGCAGGCTTGTCCACGGCAGTGGGGCGGTCGTCTCTGGAGGATCGCTGCGAATGTGGGCCAGTTCGCCGGCGGTGAGCCGGGAGTGCCGTTCAGGCGGATGGTAGCTCCACAGCCAGGCGGCCACCCAGACGAACCCGGTCGCGCCGGTGATGAGGAAGGCCCACTGCCAACCCCATTCCAATGTGATCCAGGGCACCACCAGTGGTGTCACCAGGGCGCCAATGTTGGTGCCGGAGTTGAAAATGCCAGTGGCCAGCGCCCGTTCCCGGCGCGGGAACCACTCGGCCACGGTCTTGATGGAGGCGGGGAACGCGCCCGCCTCCCCCAGACCGAGCGCGAATCGCATCAGCGCGAAGCCCGCGGCCGCGCCGCTCAAAGCGACGAACGAAAGCCCCGTGGCCGCGTCGAGATGCAGACTGGGCACCTGCAACCACGGAAACCAACTCGCAGCCGCATGCCCCATCGCGGCCACGCTCCAGAGCGCCACGGCCAGCGCCAGACCCCGCCGGGTGCCGAGCCGGTCGATCACCGGGCCCGCCAGAAGCAGGCCGACGGCATAAGCGAGCTGGAAACTGAACACGATGGCGGCGTAGATGCGTTCGTCCTTCCATCCAAATTCCTGGACCAGGGTGGGCTTGAGAATCCCGATCACCTGCCGGTCGATGTAATTGATCGTGGCGGCGAAAAACAACAGCGCGCAGACACCCCACCGGACCCAGCCGACGCTCAGGCCCGAACCCGGTGGCACCGCGTGTTGGGGATGGTGAGGCGGCATGGAAGCGGAAACCCTCAGGGGTGGAAGCCGGTCGCCACAACCGGAACATTCGCCTCCCGGTTTGATCGGAAACCAGTCGAGGGATCGGGAGCGACTTGATGCACGGATGCTCTTGTTTGCCAAACTCCAATCGCTGCCAAGGGGAAAATGTCGGCAAGCATCGACCAACGATCGCCAGCGCCCTTCCCACCGCCCGCGTCGCAACGAGTCGGAGACCATGCGGCCATTCCCCTTGTCCGAAGATTCGCTTGCCACCCGTCCGTCCGACCGACCAACATCCGGCACCCATGAAACCCGCGTGGCTCCTGTTCCCGCTCGCACTACACCTGTGCGATCCCTTGGTCGGGCGCCTGGCAGGCGCCGAGTCCTTGCTGCCACCGGGCTTCCGGCCGCGACCCCCGGGCGTGCACGCCCTCGCGGGCGCCACGGTGGTGCCACGGCCCGGAGAGACGTTGTCCAACGCCACCATTGTGGTGCGCAACGGCTACATCGAAGCCGTCGGCCCCGCGGTCACGCCGCCGGCCGATGCGCGGGTGTGGGACCTGCGCGGCGTCACGATTTACGCCGGGTTCATCGAGCCTTATTGGCCCGCGGCCAGCAACGCGCCCGCCGCGCCGGCCGCGGGCGCAACGGTCAGCGCCTCGCCCCGGGGTGGGGTGGATTTCTATGGTGTGCCCGCCCAGCGTGGGGAGAAGGGGCCGCGCTACGAGGTCGCCCGCGTCACTCCGGAGTTCCGCGCCGCGCGGAGATACGCGCCGGAGGCGAAGGCGCTCGAAGCGCTGC
>DATLZF010000030.1:0-2836 GCA_035574135.1 Candidatus Methylomirabilota bacterium | reverse complement strand
CCCCGCCATTGGAATGCAGGCGGCTTTTGCCGCCGAAGCCGCCGGGGCGGATGACGAGGCACGCCGGCGGGCGCTCACAGCCGCCATGCGCGGGTCCGTCTTCGCCTTGAGTGTGATCTGGCTGGCCGTGGCCGCGTGGTGTGTGGTGCGGCAAGATGCCATCCTGGCTGCCTACGGGCTGGATCGACCGGCGTTGCTCTGGCTGATGCTGTTGATCTGTCTGGTGACGCTGCTGACGCCGGTTTTTGCGGGCAGCCTGCAGGGGCGGCAGGATTTCCTCTGCTTCGGCGGGGCAACCTTGCTGAATGGCTTCGGCCGTTTCGCCGTGTTGCTGATTGGGGTCAAGGGACTGGGCTGGGGCGCCTTGGGCGGGCTGGCGGGGGTGCTGGCGGGCAGCGTGGCCGTGCTGGCCCTGGTGGGCTGGCGCACGCGCGCGCTGCTGTGCGGCACCGCGTCCGCGTTCCAATGGCGGCCCTGGCTGAAGCGGCTGGTGCCGGTCACGCTCGGCTTGGGCGCGCTCACCGTCATCATGCAGGCCGATGCCTTGATCGTGCGCGAGAAGCTGCTGGCCTCGCTGACGCAGGCGGAGATCGACGGCTACAGCGCGGTGCGAAAGATCGCGCAGGCGATGGTGTTCCTGGTCGGTGCGATGGTGAGCGTGATGTATCCGAAGGTGGCGCGGAGTTTTCAACGGGCGGAACGGACGGACGTGTTGCGCCTGACGCTGGCTCTGACCGCGCTGCTGGGTGTGCTGGGAGCCACGTTGGCGACACTCTTCCCGGAGTTGCCCCTGCGGGTGCTCTCGCTGGGGCGCTTGACGGCGAGCAAGGCGCTCGTGCCAGCTTACTGCTGGGCCCTGGTGCCGCTGGCGCTGGCCAACGTGCTGGTCTGGAATCTTCTGGCCCGCGAGCAGTTTGGCGCGGTGCCCTGGATGGTGGCCATCGCCATCGGCTACCGCGTGGCGCTGGAGTTTTACCACCAACGGCTCACGACGGTGATCGGGTTGGTCGGGCTGGCGGCCACGCTGTTGTGCCTCGTTGGCGCAGCGTTCGCCTGGAGCGATTACCGCCGGCATCGGACGGAGGCGGCTGGACAACCCTGAAAGGCCGGTGCGCCTTCATCCTCCGCTCGCCGCCACGGCGCGCAGGTAATCGAAGGAGAACAAACCGCTGGAATGCCCGTCCGCCCACACGGGTTGGATGGCGTAACCGCCCACCGTGCCGACGCGCACCAGTTGGAACGCGGCGGCAGTCAGCGCCCGATCCGGGTTCTTATAGACATTGCCCATGATGTCCACCTCGCCCTTGCAGCCGGCGCAGGGGCACGCTCGCCGCAAGGCTTCAAGGCGGATGAAGCTTTCGCTGCCGTCGTCCCATTTGATGGCCAGTTCCTCGCCAATGGGCTGGATGTCGGTCGGTTGCATGAAGGAAGATTACCGGCCCCGTAGGGTCCCGTCCATCAGTCGCGCCGGCAGCGAGCGCACTTGGCGCGGCGGGCGCGCGGCATGTGTGTCACTTCAACGTCCACAGGCCGTAGGCATCAACAGCACGATCAAAATCATCAGCATGGGCCCCGCAAGGAAGCCCTCCGCGCCGCGGTTCCGCGTGAATTCCCATTGTCATGCGGAGGTCGGCAGTCGTATAAGCCTGCGCGAATGAAAACAGATTCCATTGAGCAGTACGTTTCTTTGCGGGCGGCCCTTCTAAAGGAAAAGTCCGCACTGGAGGAACGGCTGGCTCGCATCAACCGCGCACTGGCGGACGCCAGCGGCCCCGACCTTGCCGCCCGGAGTGCGCCCGCCCGGGGCCGCGGCGGCCGGCGAGCGGTGCGGCGGCGTCTCCGCAACCAGCCTTCGCTCCGGGAAGTCGTGCTGGCCGCCGTCCGCTCCCAACCCTTGACGAAGCCGGAGATTCTGGCTGCGGTGGAGAAAGCCGGTTACCGCTTCACCACCAAGAACCCGAAGAAGTCGTTGGATGTGTTGCTCTACAAGAAGGGGCTGTTTCGGCGCGTGGGCAAGAAGTTCGGCCCTGCCAGGTAGGCTCGCCGACTCGCCCGGACGGGTGCTGCCTTGCGGCCACCGCGCCACGCCTCACACCTCACCATGCTGGCCCGTCGCGTTATCCCGTGTCTCGATGTTCACGCCGGCCAGGTGACCCGCGGCGTCCAGTTCGGCCGGGCCGAGGCCGGGCAGTTGCGCAACGTGGGCGATCCTGTGGAGCTGGCGGTGCGCTACAACGAGCAGGGCGCGGACGAAATGGTGTTCTTTGATATCACCGCCAGCGCCCACGGCCGGGCCACGATGGTCGACGTCATCGAGCGCACGGCCGACCAGTGCTTCATGCCCCTGACGGTGGGGGGAGGCATTCGCACCGTCGAGGACATGCACGTGATGCTCCGCGCCGGGGCGGACAAGATCAGCATCAACTCCGCGGCCCTGGCGACTCCGGAACTGATCCGCGCGGGGGCGGAGAAGTTCGGCAGCCAGTGTATCGTCGTTTCCATCGATGCACGAAGGACGGCGCCGGATCGTTGGGAGGTCTTTTCTCACGGCGGCCGAAAGGCCACGGGCCGCGAGGCGGTGGCGTGGGCGCGCGAGGTCGTCGGCTTGGGCGCGGGCGAGATCGTGCTCAACAGCATCGACGCGGACGGCACGCGGGAGGGCTTCGATATCGAGATCACGCGGCGGATCAGCGAGGCCGTGGGCGTGCCGGTGGTGGCCAGCGGCGGAGCAGGCACGCTGGAGCACATGGCCGAGGTGCTCCTCGAGGGCAGGGCCGACGCGGTGCTCGCGGCCAGCATCTTTCATTTCGGTCAATACACGGTGGGCGACGTGAAG
>DATLZF010000029.1:0-2801 GCA_035574135.1 Candidatus Methylomirabilota bacterium | reverse complement strand
TGACATGGCGCGAGGCGCAGGAATTCTGCCGCTGGCTGTCCGCCCGCGAGGGGCGCCTTTATCGCCTCCCCACCGAGGCCGAATGGGAGTACGCCTGCAAGGCCGGCACCACCAATCGCCTCTACTGGGGCGACGATTTCTGGAACCGAAACCTCGCCAACACCAAGGGCTGGAAAAGCGTCGAAGAAAGCTGGGCGGACGACGGCCACAAGTTCACCGCCCCCGTGGGATGCTATCCGGCCAACCCGTGGGGCCTCTTCGACATGGTCGGCAATGTGCGCGAGTGGGTGCAGGATTGGCACGGCCCCTTCCCTGCCGAACCGCAGGTCGATCCCCAAGGGCCTCATCTGCCCGACCGCTACCGTGTCATGAAAGGCTCTGGCTGGATGACACCCAGCCGGCATCTGTCGTGCAGCAACCGGGATGGCAACAACCCGGCCGACCTCCATGACCCCAACGGATTTCGCATCCTGTGCGAAATCGAAGAGGCGTCACCACCTCCGCGCCCATGACCGCCCGTGCCCGGTCCTGATGTCATCCACACCCAACCGCTCGATGACGGGCGGGTGGAGATCAACCTCGCGCACGCCGCCGCCCTCGAGCGCAACGGCTTCCGGCGCTTCGAGGATTTCGCGCGCGCAACCTCTGTCCAAGTGGCCCGTTCGTTCCCCGGCCGCTCCACCGTGCGCCTGGAGCTCGCTCTGGATCACACCCGGCTTGGCGCGTATTTGAAACGCTACGAGCGCGGCTACCGGTCACGCGAGGGGGCTTGGCGGCGTTGGCTCGGCGGGAGTGCCACCGGCGACGAGGCGCGCCACGAGTGGGAAACGCTTCTGCGATTGCGCGCCGCAGGATTCCCCGTGCCGCAGCCCATCGCCGTGGGCCGGGAACGACGCAGGAATGCCGCACGAAGTTTTCTCATGACCGAGGAGATCCCGGGCGGCCAGGAGGGTGACAAATACCTGGCGGCCCTGCCCCCCGCACGCCGGCGGCATCTGCTGGAGGCGGTGGCCGGGTTTGTGGCGCGGTTTCATGCCGCCGGATTCGTTCATCGTGACCTTTACCTCTGCCATGTCTTCGTAACGCCCGCCCACCCGGGCTGGTCGCTCCATCTCATCGACCTGCAACGGGTCGCCCGCCCGCGCTGGTTTCGGCGGCGCTGGATCGTCAAGGACCTGGCCGCCCTGGCCTACTCGGCGCTGAAATCGGGCGCTTCAAGCGTTTCCCTCGCCCGGGCGTTTCGCCGCTACCTCGGACGCCGGCAACTGACCCCGGCCGACCGCCGCCTGGCGCGGCAGATCCTCCGTCGCGTGGCCTGGCTCAAGACCCGCACCCCCAAATACGACACGAACTTCACGCAGTTGCGGTAACCCCTGGCACCCGCCGTCCGGCTCACGCTGGCGCACGGGTCAAGCCCTCGTCCGTAATGCGCACTCCGATCCGGGACAGGTATCGGTTCACGTGCGGATCGGCCGCAATGCGCCGCTGCACGGCCTCGGGCAGTTCCGTTCGCCAGCGCAGGTCGATGTGATTCGACTGCTTCCGTTCCTTCACCCACTGGTAACCGCGCTTTTGAGTGCCCACGTGATCAAAGTTCCAATACTCCAACTGGGCCGGCTCGAAGGTGAGCCCGCAAAACTCCATCAGCCGCGCCACTTCGGCCGCCGGATTCATGGCCAGATCCCGGTAGGTCACCAAGGTGTGGGCCAGCCGGTGCTGCTCCAAAAAACGGGTGATGGCCCAATTGCGCTGGAGCCAGACGTAGGTCCAAACGAGCGGCTCGGGCGCGAAGAAAATGGAGGCCCGCAGCTCCGGCAAATCTCGAAAAACCCACCAGCGCCGGCGCAACTGCCGGAAGAACCGGCTGCGCATCAGATCCCGCCGCACGATGGCCCGCGGGTCGCGGATCAGGTGCACGTACTTCAAATCCAGATCGCGCCGATGCAGGAACCGCTCCGCCCAGCGCGGCTTCTTCGAGGCGTCCACCAGCACGCGAACGGACGGGTCCAAGCGCGAGAATACCAGGTCATACACCTGGTCGATGTTCTCCGGCCCGATGCCCTCCAGCACTTTGCCCCGCACCAGTTCAAGCCCCTGCTCGCCGGGATGTTCTCCCTCGGGGTTGGGAATGCGCAGCACCTTGACCTCGCCCAGATGCTTCGAACGGGAATTACTTCCCAGCAACAGCGACAGGAAATGCGATCCCGCGTAGTTCGTCGAGAGAATGGTCAGAATCGTTTTTTGCATTGCAATGCGTCGGGCACCGGTCGGGATGGGCCCAATGGGTGGCCCGCAGTCACAGCATGCCGCAAGACTGCGGACATCACCTGCAAATTGAAACCACATTTTGACCTTCCCGCCCCGGGCCACCCGGCCGGCCGGCGCTCAGGCCATCCCACGCTCGCTGCGACAGATTCGCGCCATCTCCTCCACCGCCGTCGCCACCGGATCCTCGCCCTCCGTGGCCGCAAAACGCGCCGCGGCCGCGGCCGCAGCTCGCCCCACCTCTTCCCGCCGCCCGGCATCAAACAACGGCTCCAGCACCGCGGCCAGTTCCCCGGCGTTGGCCGGATCCTCGACGATGAACCCATCCCGACCGTGTTGCATCCACTCGGCCGCGCCGTTGAAGCGGGAAGTGACCGAAGGCAGACCACACACCATGGCCTCGACGGACGCGATGGCGCAGGGGTCGGCGAACGTGGGCAGGCAGAACACATCCGCCGCCGCATAGAGCTCCTCGATCCGCTTCTGCTGCCCGAGGAAACAGACCTGGCCGGCACATCCCAACCGTTGCGCCAGGC
>DATLZF010000028.1:0-2250 GCA_035574135.1 Candidatus Methylomirabilota bacterium | reverse complement strand
AGGGTGTTACCCAATTTCTCCCCAATTTGAGAACGAAGGAAGCCGGCCGGATCACCCCGGCCCGGCTTCCCTCGCTCCCGTTTCTTGGGGGTCAGGGGCGTTGTAACTACTGGCCGGCCCCGGTCAAGTCTGCGTCCACTGGCGCACCGCTTCGATCTCCCGCAGCCGCCGGTCCACCTCCCGCCGCAGTGCCAGGGCATTCAGCCCCGCTCGCTCCGCCCGCAAGCGCGCCTTGGTCGCTTCGCTCACTTCCGCGCAGGCCAGCACCCGCGCCAGCGGCGTCTGCGCCGGGCCATAGTGCCGCACCACCCGGCTGCCCACTCGTTGCTTGCCTGCCAGCTTCAGGGTGGGCAGGCAGTAGTTGAGCAACTGGTGCAACGGCCCCCGGCACAATGCGTCCACCCGCGGCCAGACCTCCGGCCCGTCGTAGCGCTCGTAGCCGAACCACAGCCGGACCTGGGTGAAGTTCTTCTGCTCGATGTGGGCCTGGTCGTTTTTCTTATAGGCCCGCGAACGGGTAAAGAGGATTTGGGGCTGCTGCGCCTGGCAGTAGCGCTGGAGTTGGTGGTTGATGAACTCGCCGCCGTTGTCGCTGTCCAGCCCGCGCAGGGGGAAGGGCAGTTGGGCGCGGATGTCGTCCAATTGCCTGCAAACATTGGCCTGGCTGCGGTTGGGCAGGCCGCGCAACACGCTCCAGGTGGTGGGAATGTCCACGCCATCGAGCATCCAGCCGTGGCGGTCGTCCAGACAACCGCCGCACAAGGCCACGGTGTCCACCTCCAGGTAACCGGGGGTCTGCTCGGGCCATTCGGTGCGGATGGGGATGTCGGCCCGCAGCGGGTGGCTGGGGCGGGTGGTGGTGCGGCGGCGGTATTGGATGCGCAGGGGTTGGAGCAGCCGGTCCAGCGTGGGGCGACTGGCCGAGAGGAGCGCTTGGCGCACGTCCGGGTCGAGCCGACGATGATCGGCTTCGTAGTCGGGCAACCAGTCAGGCAGGCAGGCGTGGAGACGGAGGCTGCAGGGTTGCAGGGCGGCCAGCCAGATGGCCTTGAGCGGGGGCAGCAGCTTGTCCGGGTCGTAGGTCCTGGGCCGACCGCGCACGAAGGGGGCGCGGGCCGGAGTGGGCGTGGTCCGCAACGCCCGGATGGCCGCCTTGCGATGGTAGCCGAACAGTTCGATGGCCTGGTCGAGCAGTTGGGCTTTGTAGAGACGGCCGGCGCGGGCATAGCGCCGACGCAACTGAGCGAGGACTTCCTGAGGGGTGATGTGACTCATTTGGGTGTTCATGGCTTCGGTAACACCCATTTTTGAGTCAACCGGGCGGTTCCAGCAGCCCTGCGCCCCGCCTTCGGTAACAATCTTTTTGAGTCAAATCACAATCACGCCGGGTCCGCTTTGGGAGTGACTTTCCGGCCGGTCGAACCCACATTCCCGTCCCCGTGCAACGCATGAAAAAGTCTTCCGTGGTATCCCGCTCCGGCCGCTTTGCGCAAGGACCGGCGGCGGATGTGGCGGCGTTTTCCGAATCCATTTCCTTCGACTGGCGACTGTGGCGGCACGACATTGCCGGCTCGCTCGCCCATGCCACCATGCTGGAGCGGATCGGCATACTGAGCCGGGCGGAGCTGCGCGCCATCCGCCGCGGCCTCGAGGCGATCAGCCGGGAGATCGAGACGGGGCAATTCCGCTGGAAGCCGGAGCTCGAGGACGTACACATGAACATTGAGGCCGAGCTCACCCGCCGCGTGCCGGCCGGAGCCAAACTGCACACCGGCCGTTCCCGCAATGATCAGGTGGCTCTCGATGTCCGCCTGTGGCTGCGAGATGAGATGGAAGCCCTGGACCGGGAACTGCGCGACCTGCAACGCGCCCTCGTTTCGCTCGGAGCGCAGCACCGGGAGGTCATCATTCCCGGTTACACTCACCTGCAGCGGGCCCAGCCGGTGTATTTCGCCCACCATTTGCTCGCTTATGTCGAGATGTTGGCGAGGGATCGCGAGCGGATCGCCGATGCCCGGCGCCGCGCCAACGTCTGCCCGCTGGGCAGTGGCGCGCTGGCGGGCAGCACGCTGCCACTGGATCGTGAGTTGGTGGCCCGGCTGCTGGGGTTCGTGGACGAGCGGGGGCGCCCTCGCCTCACGCGCAACAGCATGGACGGCGTGAGCGACCGCGATTTCATGGTCGAGTTCGCCGCGGCTGCCGCGCTCTTGGCCGTGCATCTGAGCCGGCTGGCGGAGGATCTCATTCTCT
>DATLZF010000027.1:0-4880 GCA_035574135.1 Candidatus Methylomirabilota bacterium | reverse complement strand
CGTGAGCATCCGCATTCCGCCCGGCACCCAGAACGGCGCCCGCCTGCGCGTGCGGTCGCGCGGCCTGGGCAAGGAAGGCGAGCGTGGCGACCTGTTTGCCGTGATACGAATTGAGGTGCCGGAGAAGACGACGGAGGCCGAGCGCAAGCTCTGGCAGGCGCTGGGTGCCGGGTCGTCGTTCCGACCGCGAGGGTAAACCGGTGACTGAGCCGGGCCTCCCGGGCCACCTTTCCCTCGGCGCTTCCCGGCTTTTGCCTGCGGTGGGAGTGCTGTTGGCGCTGCCCTTCGGGCACGCGCGCTGGGGTGAGCCGTACCCCGGGGACGGGCAGGATGCCTTTGGAATGTTGATTGTCCTGAGCCTCTGCGGATTCGTGGCGGCGGTGGTCCATGTGGGCGTGGGGTCGCTGTCGCTGTCGCGGTATCTCCTTCGCCGCCGCCGGCCGGGACTGACGGTCCTGGCGGACTGGATCCTGTTCGCTGTCGTGGCCGGCGTTCTCGCGTATGCAGGAGCGACCGCCAGGTACAGCGGTTGACCCGAGATCGAGGCGGGCGGGCGCCACCTTACCGCGCCGACGCTCTCTGACCGGTGGGCGGCTGCACGGGGACGGATGAGAAGCGGCTGACGAGTTCTCCCTTGTCCGTTTCGTAAATCCGGATGCTGCCATCGAAGCCGGCCGTGGCCACCCAATTGCTTGCGGGATGAAAGGTCAGAGCGAAGATGGCTCCCTCGTGGCCTTTGAGCGTGGCCTTGCGCTGGCCGTCCTTGGCCGCGTGCAGCCGGACCTCGGGCGCCATGCCGCCGATGGCGAGGGTTTCGCCGTCCGGACTGAAGGCCACGGCGCAAACGGGTCCGGGCAGCCGCTCGAGTTCCTTCACCAGATTCACGTCGTTGTTGGCCGCCGTCCGGCCCTGGTTGTCGGAAATCCTGTAAATGCGCGTGCCACCCATCTCGCCCCCGTAGGCCACGAGGTCGGCCCGCGGATGCCGTGCGAAGCATTGCACGGGTTCGAGGAGTTTGTTGATGTCGTCAATGAACTGGCCGGTGGCGGCGTCGATCAGCTTCATGGCTCGGTCGCGGCTGCCGGAGAGCAGACGGGCGCCGTTGGTGGTGAATGCGGTGGCGAACACCCAGTCGCTGTGGTTGTCGAACTTCAGTAGTTCCTTCCCCTCGGCTGCGGCGAAGACGCGCACGCTCTTGTCGGCGCCACCGACGGCGAGGCGCCGCCCATCGGGCGCCCATGAGATGCCAAAGACGGCATCCGTGGCGACCTTGCGTGCCCATTGGAGCGCGTTGGTCGCGGTCGGCTGGGTCAAGTCCCAGATCTGGATCTCCCCGAACCGCCCGGGCGCGCTGGCCGCGACCGCGAGGCGATGGCCGTCGGGTGAAAAGGCCACGGACTCGATGCGGGGCGATTCGCCGAGCAGGCGGGCAATGAGGTTCGAGCCGTCGCCGCTGTGCAACAGCACCTCGTGGTAACCTGACACGGCGAGCCACCGGCCGTCCGGCGACCACGCCAGCGCCGAAACCACCGGTGCCACCGGATACACCGGAGGCTGTGCCGGCCTGAGCGAACCGGCGCCGGCGGGCGTGTCGTCCACGGCGCCTTGCGCAATCCAGCGTGCAATGAGGGCGACCTCGTCCTTGGTAAGGGGATCGCCTTCTTTGGGCATGGAAGGTTCCTCGCCGGTGATTTCCTCGATGACGCTGCTGCCCTGCGCGTCGCCCGGCTTGAAGGCGGGGCCGTGCTTGCCGCCCTTCTTAAAGGCCTCGTAGGTCGTGAGGTCCAGGTCCCCCTTCATCTTGCCGGGGTGGTGGCAGCCGTTGCAGCTCTTCTTGAAGATCGGGACGATGTCCTTGTGAAAGCTGACCGGCTTTTCCTCGGCGGCCGGTGCCAGCAAGGGAGCGGCCAGCGCCACCAGAAGCGGAAGAGGTGAGATCAGTTGCATGACGAGTATCGACGCACGGCTGTGTCGAGATATTGCGTCAAATCCGGCGGCCGGGTCCACGGGATTTTGCTCCACAAACCCCCCGTCGGCGGTCTCTACTGCGCCCGAACATGAATGCCCGTTGCCTGATTGTGTGCGTCGCCCTGGTCGCCGGCTGCGTTTCCGACTCCTCCAAATCTTCCCGATCCGTGCCCATGCGCTACCCCTCGACCCGCCAGATGGACCAAGTGGACGACTACCACGGCACCAAGGTGACCGATCCCTATCGCTGGCTGGAAGACGACCACTCGGCCGAGACCAAGGCGTGGGTCGAGGCTCAGAACGCGGTGACCTTCGCCTGGCTGGAGCAGATTCCCGAGCGCGCCGCCATCAAGCAGCGGTTGACGAAGCTCTGGGACTTCGAGCGCTACAGCGTGCCGTTCAAGGAAGGTGGCCGCTACTTCTTCAGCAAGAACGACGGCCTGCAAAACCAGTCGGTGCTTTACACCCTCAAGTCCCTCGACGAAACGCCCCGCGTCCTGCTTGATCCGAACAAACTTTCCGCCGACGGCACCGTGGCGTTGACCGGCTTGGCGGTCAGCGATGACGGCCGGCTGCTGGCCTACGGCACCTCGACCGGCGGCTCCGACTGGCAGGAGTGGCGCGTGCGCGATGTCGAAACAGCCCTGGACCTGCCCGATCGCGTCCAGTGGGTCAAGTTCTCCGGCGCGTCGTGGACTCCGGACGGCAAGGGCTTTTTCTACAGCCGCTACGACGAGCCGGCGAAGACCAACCAGCTCAAAGGGGTCAACTACTTCCACAAGCTCTACTACCATCGCCTGGGCACGCCGCAGTCCGAAGACGAGCTGGTCTATCACCGGCCGGACCAGAAGGAGTGGAGTTTCAACGGTGGCGTGACCGAGGACGGTCGCTACCTCGCCATCGTCGTCCGCCACGGCACCGACACCAGGAACCGGTTCTTCTATCGGGATCTCGCGGTGCCGGGGGCGCCCGTGGTTGAGTTGCTGAATGATTTCGACGCCTCCTACGAGTTCATCGGCAACGCCGAGTCCACCTTCTACTTCCGCACCGATCTCAGCGCCCCGCGCGGTCGGATCATCGCCATCGACCTGACGCGACCCGCGCGCTCGCAGTGGACCGAGCTGGTGCCCGAGAGCCAGGACCGTCTCGAGGGCGCCAACCTGGTGAATAACCAGTTGTTCGCCCTTTACCTGAAGGACGCGCACACGGACGTGCGGGTGTTCGACCTCACGGGCCGGCTGGTGCGCACCGTGGAACTGCCCGGGATCGGCACGGCGGGCGGCTTTGGCGGCAAGCGCCGCGACACGGAAACCTTTTTCGCCTTCGCCAGCTACACCACGCCGCCCACGATCTACCGCCACGACCTCGTCACCGGCCAGAGCACCGTCTTCCGCCAGCCGCAGGTCGATTTCGAATCTTCGGCCTACGAGACGCGGCAGATTTTCTACACCAGCAAGGATGGCACGAAGGTGCCGATGTTTATCACGCACAAGAAGGGGCTGAAGCTCGACGGACGGAATCCCACGCTGCTCTACGGCTACGGGGGCTTCGACATCAGCCTCACGCCGAATTTCTCCGTCAGCGTCGCCGCCTGGCTGGAAATGGGTGGCGTCTATGCCGTGCCGAACCTGCGCGGCGGCGGCGAATACGGCGAGGAATGGCACCAGGCGGGGATGAAAGCCCGGAAACAAAACGTGTTCGACGACTTCATCGCAGCCGCCGAATGGTTGATTCAAAACCGCTACACGCGGCCGTCGAAACTGGCCATCAGCGGCGGCAGCAACGGCGGCCTGCTCGTCGGCGCATGCATGACGCAGCGGCCCGAGTTGTTCGGCGCCGCCCTGCCGGCGGTCGGAGTGATGGACATGCTCCGCTTCCACAAGTTCACCATTGGCTGGGCGTGGACCTCGGAGTACGGTTCGCCGGACAACCCTGAAGATTTTCAGGTGCTTTACGCTTACTCGCCGTTGCACCGCCTCAAGCCAGGCACGCAATACCCCGCCACGCTGATCACCACGGCGGACCACGACGACCGGGTGGTGCCGGCCCACAGCTTCAAATTCGCCGCCGCACTCCAAGCGGCGCACCGGGGCCGCAACCCGGTGCTGATCCGCATCGAGACCAAGGCCGGCCACGGCGCCGGCAAGCCCACGACGAAGCTCATTGAGGAAGCGACGGATCGCTGGGCATTCCTGGTTCGGGTGCTGGGAATGTCACGTTAACCCGGGGATTTCACGGGCCCCGGGCGACAGCCACCGAGTGTGGCCGCCGACGTAAGTCGGCGGAGGGCCGTCCTCCCGCTGCTGCGGGCGCCCCGACAGGGAACCTTCGCGTCAAACCCGGAAGCGGCCTGCGACTCCCGTCCTCCCCCGATGGAGCCGCGGGACCGGGTCGAGGCACCTGCAACCGCACTTCGTTTTCAGTGCTTCGCCCGGCCTTCGCACACGATCTCGAAGAGCACGACGGTCTTTTCGCCGGCGGCGGTCGCGGGCACCTTCACCAGCACGGATTGATGCTCGGGCGCCGGTTGGAGGATGCGGGGCGTTTCGCCGGAGGCCGAGGGCGGGCGCAGGCTCAGAATGACCGGGTGATCGGTCGAGGTTTCCCGGCTGCTGGCCTTGACGAGCGTCTTGTAATCGGCAATGCCGCCGGGCGTCGTGTCGTGCTTCGCGGACGTGAGCACGCCGAAGTAGAGGAACTCGGAGGTGCCAAGGTGATTGCCATCCTGGGGCTGCAAGGCCAGGCGCAGGGTGTAAACGCCGGCGCGCAGCTCGTCGTCCCGGTAATCGCGCCGGTCTGCAGGCACCCGCACGGCGCCCAGCAGGGTGGCGGTCTTGACGGCGTCCAGCGCCTTGGCCGGCGAGGTGGGCTTGGCGTGGAGGGGCAGGTCGTTCACCAGCCAAACCTCCAGC
>DATLZF010000026.1:0-5272 GCA_035574135.1 Candidatus Methylomirabilota bacterium | reverse complement strand
GGTGGCGGGCGAGCTTTCGCCGATTTCCCTGGACCTGCTCCCGCGCAGTCCGAGCCTGCCCTTGCCGCCGCCGGAGGACTTCGCCGATCCGAGTCTCGCGCCCGATTTCGCCCCCGCCGCGCGCTACATCTGCGTGGATTGGGACGTCACGCTGCCGGACCTGCCGGCCGCCGGTCTCGCCGCAGCCGGCGCATTCGACCCGCGGCTGCATTACATCGTGGCCGGTCCGGTCCGGCCGCATCCGGGCGATCCGGTGCAGATGGCGCAGCACGAACTTCTGTTCGCGGGCGGCGCGCGGGGCCGCAATTGGGTGATTTCCGCCGACTTCACCGGCAGCGGCGCAACGGGTGCGTTGGTGGAAGCCTACCTCCGTGGCGCGCGCGTGATGGAACCGACACCGCTGGAGATGCTGGAGGTGCCCTCGTTGCCGCATCGCGTCGCCGCCAGCACGAGCGTCTCGCCCACGGGCGTGGCCGGATTTGCGCTGTATTGGAGCGAGGCCGTGCTTGGGCTGTGGCCCGCGCCGTGGGATGAACTGCGCATCAGCCCGGAGTTGCCCGCCAACCCGATGCAATGGCTTGCTCGGGTCACTCTCCAGGGCGAGGGGTTGGAGCGCCTGGAAATTCTGGGCGAGGCAACAAAGCCCGCGCGGCCCGGGCCTTTGAGCGTCACGCGCGATCCAAGCGGTGCGTTGCTTTTGTCCTATCCCACCGAGCGAGGCCGCCCGTATCGACTGGAATACAAGACCACCTTGAACGCGCCCGCCTGGGAATTGCTCGACAGTTTCCTCGGCGACGGTTCGGTGCGGCAGGTCACCGACCCGGTGCGTCCGGGAGAGACCCGGTTCTATCGGTTGGGTGGACGATAGAGCCTGTGCCGGCGGGCCAATGGTTCGGTGTAGCGCAGGAAAGGCTCTCTGCTCCCGCCGGAGCAAGGGGCTTGGCTGGCGCACGCAACCCCGGCTTGAATGGCAGGACTTCGACGGCAACCTGAACGGGGACTCGACGGGCGCGCAGCCGGCGCGGGAGCAGGTCTGCCGCACCTACCGTTACCCCCTTTACGCCTGGCTGCGATGGGACGGCCGCTCGCCCGAGGCCGCGCAGGACGCGGCGCGATCGTTTCTTACCCGTCTGCTCCAAAATCACCGTTTGGCCCGGGCGCATCCGGACCGGGGGGGAGGTTCCGCTCGTTTCTGCTGGCGACCCTTGAACATTTCCCGGCCAACGGATGGCGTCGCCCCAGTAGCGGCGTTTCCATTCCTTGAGGCTGGGGTAGGCCAGGCCCAGTTCGCGGGCGATGGGGTGCCGGATGGGCCGGAGCGGATCCAGTGCTCGACGGCTTGGCGCGTGAAGGCTTCGTCGTAGCGTTTGGGGCGCGGGGTGGGGTCGGCGTCGCCGGCGTGGGCGGTTGAGTCGTAGTGGTTTTGGGCATGGGTGCTTTTGGTTTCAGGCGGGGTGTGGAGCCCCTTCTCCTGGGCATCGACCATCTGCTGTTCGTGCTGGCGCTCGTTTTGATCGTGCGCGGCGTCGGAGTGCTGGTGAAGACGATCGCCGCGTTCACCGTCGCGCACAGCATCACGCTCGGGCTGGCGACGCTGGCGTGGTGATCGTGTCCTCCACGCCGGTCGCGGCGGCCATCGCGTTGAGCATTGCTTTCGTCGCCTCGGAAATTCTGCGCGTACGGAGCGCGGGCGGGTTCTTGCTCCCCCTGCGAGGAACGGGTGGGGAGAGAGCCGGAGAGAGGGGCGTTCTGAAAAGTAACAACCTCCACTGCCCGGCCCGCTTCTCCGCTCCAAGTAGAGGAGAGGGAGTTCAAACCTCCGTCACCGCCCGCGCCCTCTGGCTTGTGGCCGGGGTGTTGGCGTGCTGCACGACTTCGGCTTCGCCATCGCGTTGAGCGAGGTCGGCCTGCCGCCAACGGCATTGCGCCGGCGCTGCTGTTCTTCAATGGTGATGTCGAGGCAGGGCGGCTTCTGTTCGTCGCGGCGGCGCTTGCCGTCATCGCGCTGGTGCGGCGCGCGCGGCTTCTCGAGTGGGCGCTGTTGGTGCCGCCTTACGCCTTCGGGAGCGTTGCCATGCTCTGGGTTATTGAGCGCGCGCTCGCGATGTGGTAGCAACGTCGGTGAGAGTCTCATCAACCACCGCCACCATGATACCAAACACACGGCTCATCACCCTCGCCGCCCTCAACCTGTTCGCCTTTCCGTCGGCGGCGGAGGATGCCGGCGCGCTGGCCGCCACGTCCGGCTACTTCGAGGGCTGGGACGCGAGCGGGGACCTCGCGGGTTGGTCAGCCAGTTCATCCCTCTCTTCAGTCACTCAAGTGGACACTGGGGGAAACCCCGGCGGTTTCCTGTGGTCGCGGGTCTCGGATGGTTCCACCGGGGGCGTGTCCACCGGCCTGCCGGCCGCCACGGGAGATTTTACCGGCACACCTTGGACGGTCTCATTCGACCTTTTTCTTTTCTCCGGGGGATTCTCCGACATCTGGCTGAGATTTCGATATCACGACGCCACGTTCAACGGATGGAGATTTGGCTTCGCTCCTCCTCCGACGAACGCATGGACGTCGTTCAGCGTCACCTTCGATCCGTCCTGGACCGACGCCCAGGCCAGGGCTGCGGGTTGGACGACGGATTCGCCCGACGGCTTCCGCAGCGTGAGCTTCAGCCAGACGCTGGCCGACGTGTATTCAACCGAGCTGCGTTTCGCCGGCCCGGGTCGCATGGTGGCGGGCTTGGACAATTTCAGCCTGGAGGTTGTCCCCGAGCCTTCGACCGTGGGGCTGGCGCTAGTGGGTGCGATCGGGGTTCTGTTAGGGATGCGGCGCCGGAGTGGTGCTGCTCGCGCGACGGTGCCGAAAGCCGTGTCCGTGCGGCCGTGAACACCTTCAACGATACGACCTGGTCCACCGCCCCGGCGCAACGCGGCTACGGGGATGGCGACGAGGCCATCTCCATTGGCTCCGGCCCGCCCCAAACAGCCGCTACGTCACGGCCTCCTTCCGCCAGACCTCCCTCGTCGTGGATTCGACCGTCTTCGGCGACGTCACCGTTCGCCTGATATGCGGTGACAGCGGCGGATGTCACGATCCCTGCTCGGCATAGATGCGACGGACCCGCAGGCGCGCGGCCAGTGTCCGGCGCGCGCTGTCCAGCAGCACCGCCAGAAAGATGATGCCGCCGGTGATCAGCGGATAAAGATAGGGATCGGCCTGCGCGATCACGAGTCCGTTGAAGATGCTCTCCAGGAGCACCGCGCCGAGCACCGTCCCGGGAAACACCCGGCCCCGGCCCCCAAAGAGGCTGGTGCCTCCCAGCACCGCCGCCGTGATGGCGTCGAATTCGTAAAGCTCACCAAACCGGGGCGACACGGCGCCGAGCTGCGCCAGCGCCAGAATCCCGCCCAGTCCCGCGCACAGGCCGCACACGACGTACACCGCGGCGAGCAGGCGCGTGGTGTTCAGGCCGGCCTTGCGCGCGGCCTCGGCGTCGTGGCCGAGCGCGTGGAGCTGGCGCCCAAAGGGCGTGTGCGAGAGCGCCAGTTGCGCGACGAGGACGACGGCCCCGGCCATCCAGACCGGCAACGGCACGCCGAGCCACTGCGCCGAGCCAAGCGCCAGGAAGGAGTCCGGCAGGTTCATGGCGCGCGTCTGTGTGATCCAGCGGCCCAGGCCGCGCCCGACGTAGAGCGTGGCCAGCGTGGCGATGAACGCGACGAGCCGCAGCCGGGCGACGAGCAGCGCGTTGAGCGCGCCGCCGAACAGACCCACCCCCAGCATGACCAGCAGGCACAGCCACAGGGGCCGGCCGGCCAGCGCCATCTTTCCCGCCAGCCCCGCGCCGACGAACATGATCGCGCCAACCGAAAGGTCCACTCCCGCCGCGATCAGGACGAACGTCATCCCCGCCGCCACCACGACGGTGGACGAGGCCTGGACGAGAATTTGCGTGGCGTTGGGGATGGTCAGGAACTTCTCGGACATCAGGCCGAACACGGCCAGGACCGCGGCGAAGAGCGCCACCGGCGCCCAGTCCAGCAGGCGAAGCAGCCGTCCCTCGGCGGAGACCGGCCCGGCGGAGCTTCGGCGGTGCATGAGTGGAGGGCGGCTCATGTTCGCTCCGCGCTGGCGGGCGCGGGTTCGCCGGTGTGCAGCGCCGCCGCGAGAATCCGCTCGCGGTCGAACCGCTCGCGCGGAAACTCGCCGCTGATGGCGCCGCGCCGCATCACCAGAATCCGGTCGCACAGGCCCATCAGCTCCTCGATCTCCGACGAGATGACGAGAACGCCCGCGCCGTTGTCGGCCATCCGGTGGATGAGCTGGTAGATTTCGAACTTGGCGCCCACGTCGATGCCGCGCGTGGGTTCGTCCAGGATGAGCACGCGCGGTTCGGCCAGGAGCCATTTGCCCAGCACGACCTTTTGCTGGTTGCCGCCGCTCAGGGTCCGGGCCGGCTGCGCGTCGGCCGCCGCGCCCGATAGGCGCACGGCTTCGCGCATCCGCCCGATGGCCATCCGCAGGCTGCCGCGGTCGATCCAACGCGCCGGAGTGCGGCAGTGCCGCGCGAGGGTGACCAGCGCCAGGTTGTCGGCAATGGAAGCCTCCAGGCACAGCCCATCCTCCCGGCGGTCTTCGGTGAGAAAGGCCAGGCCGCGCTGGATGCGCCGGCGCGGGCCGCCTCGAAGCGGTTGGCCGTCCAACAGGATTTCGCCCGAGCGGTGCGGGTCCAGTCCGAAGAGAATTCGCGCCAGCTCGGAGCGACCCGCTCCCATGAGGCCCGCCACGCCCAGCACCTCACCCGCCGCCAACGTGAACGAGATGTCCCGCACCACACCGGGCTGGGTCAACGCTTTGACCTCGAGCGCCGCCGGCCGGGCCGCCGCGCCGGCGGGGCCGCCGGCTTCGGGCCGGGGCGGAGTCCGGCGCTCCGGAAAAAGCTGGTTCAACTGCCGCCCGACCATCAGCGAAACCAGCCGGTCCTGGGTGAAGTCCCCGACCGGGCCGGAGCCGACCACTTCGCCATCGCGCAGGACGACGAGGTCGTCGCACAGCCGCAGCACGTCGCCCAGCGCGTGGGAGATGTAGAGGATCGCCAGGCCGCGCGCGCGCAGTTGCCGCGCCAGGGCAAACAGCCGTTCGCATTCGGGAGCGGAAAGCGACGTGGTCGGTTCGTCGAGGATGAGGACCCGGGCCGCCGCTCCGAGGGCTTTGGCGATCTCGACCAGTTGGCGTTCGCCGGCCGAGAGGCGTTCGACCGGCGTGTCCGGCGCCC
>DATLZF010000025.1:0-2294 GCA_035574135.1 Candidatus Methylomirabilota bacterium | reverse complement strand
CGAGCACGAGCCGCTCAAGCCTGTCCACGGCGTCGGCGTGGCCCCCCGCCGCAGCGGCGGCCTGCTCCGGCCGCCCTTCGCGCAGTCGGGCATAGGCGGCAAGCCCCAGCCGCCGGGCATCGTCGGCGGTGCCGGCAGCCTCGTGCGGCGACCCGAGCCCCATGCCGTGGAGCAGAGCCGGCAGGCTGGCCGATAGCTCCTCGAAGGCCTGCGCATCCCGTTCGCGCTGCCCGCTTCCGGCCTCGGCCGCCGCCGCCACCAGCCGCCGCTGCCGCGCGAGCGCCGCCGCCACCCGGTCGGCGCGGGCGACGATGGCGAGGTCCTCCGCCTTCAGCCGCACTGCGGCATCCCGGGTGCGGATGGCGAACAGAATGGTGGCCGAAGCCAGCGCGCAAACCACCGCCAGCGTCAGCGCAACGATGCCGTAGAGCTTGGTGGCGATCTTGGGCCGCTGCAGCCCCAACCGGTCAAGCATCGTCTACCCTTGGACTCGTCGCACCGGCACGGCCCGGCAGGGCGAGGCAGAGCGCGAGACTAGCGACGGGAACGGACCCTTGCCGGCGCTGTCCCAAGACATGGAGCGGCTCTCTGCGCTGGTTGCCGGACCGGCCGTGCCTCACCCCCCGCGGCCAACGGACGTGCCCCGGTCCGCGCGCGCTGCAGGGCGCGCACCGTAGCGACCGGGACTTAAGATCCCGATCCCGCCGCCGCTGGATTTTTAGTCAAATCCACCCCTGCCGGCCGGGGGCGCGCGCGGGCCCGCCGGTCACCACTTGCCGGTGTTGGGCATCGACGCCCAGGGCTCCTTCTTGGGCTGGGCGGGGCCCTTCTGCAGCAGCTCGATCGAGATGTTGTCGGGCGAGCGCACGAAGGCCATGCGCCCGTCGCGCGGGGGCCGGTTAATGGTGACGCCGCCCCGCATCAGGCGCTCGCAGGTGGCATAGATGTCGTCCACCTCGAAGGCCAGGTGGCCGAAGTTGCGCCCCTCTCCGTACTTCTCGGGATCCCAGTTGTAGGTGAGCTCAAGCAAGGGCGCGTTCTCGGCGTCGGCCCGCGCCTTGTCACCGGGAGCGGACAGGAACACCAGCGTGTAGCGGCCGGCCTCATCCTCGCGCCGGCGGACCTCCTGCATGCCGAGCTTGTTGCAGTAGAAGTCCAGGCTCTGCTCGATGCTCGTGACGCGAACCATGGTATGTAGATACCGCACGGACTGCCTCCTGTTGCACGCTGGACCCCCAGTCTTCGAAGGATTGTCGCGCCGGCTCGGGCGAGGCGCAAGCGCGGGCGCGAAGCATGGCTGCAACGGTTCGGCGGCCGCGCTGACGTCGCCACCGAGCCGCCACAGGACTGTCGCATTTCGGCCGTTGTGTTCCCGGAAGCATCACCGCCCGAATCGCCTGGCGGGGCACCAGTGGCGAATCACGGGACAGCACCGCATCAGTGCTGGCAAGGGATTTTCGCATTCATTTGAGGTTTTCCACCGGCCATTCACAGGTTAGATGATCCACAGCCTAGAAGAACACACTCCGGAGGCCCAGGACTTGGGTGGGATCAGCATCTTGGGCGAGTATTTTAGCATTGCGATTCTGGCGCTTTGCCATAGTTTTTCCATAGCAGACAAAAAAATTTCTGGTCGGCTGGGGGTATTTTCGCTATAGCAGCGGGTGCGTACCGTTCTGGAGTCGAACTCGAAGAGGGCCAATCCGAGGACGGCGTCTGCGGCGGTGCGGTGTGGTTCAATCGTAAACGCGGGGGTCGTAATGGCAGAGGAGAAGGACAAGCTCTCTGCAGGGTTTGCGGGCAACCAGAACAAGGAGGGAGAGGGGGAGACCCAGGCCGGCGCCGAGGCCAATGTCGAGGTCTTCGAAATCGCTGGCTCGATCAAGTGGTTCGACGTATCCAAGGGGTACGGGTTCATCGTCCCCGACAATGGGCTGGCCGACGTGCTGCTGCACGTGACCTGCCTGCGGGCTGGAGGGTATCAAACAGCCTATGAAGGTGCGCGCGTGCATTGCCAAGTGCTCAAGCGCCCGCGCGGGCTCCAGGCGTTCCGCGTGCTCTCCATGGACGAGAGCACGGCCATTCACCCCTCACAGCTGCCCCAGCGCACGCACGTGCAGGTCACGGCGGAGAGCGACTGGGAGCGGGCCAGGGTCAAGTGGTTCAACCGGGTTCGCGGCTTCGGATTCCTGACCCGTGGCGAGGACACTCCGGACATCTTCGTCCATATGGAGACGCTCCGCCGCTTCGGCTTCACGGAGCTGCGGCCGGACCAGATCGTGCAGGTCCGCTGG
>DATLZF010000024.1:0-7570 GCA_035574135.1 Candidatus Methylomirabilota bacterium | reverse complement strand
TGATGCCGTGAATCGAGAGCAGGTCGATGTAGTCGAGCCGGAGCAGCTTCATCGAGGTCTCGAAGTTTCGCTCGAACCGGCGGGTGTCCGCCTCGGGTCCCACCTTGGTCTGCACGATGATGCTGTCCCGGGGCAGGCCGGGCAGCACGCGCCCGAGCTGCAGTTCGGAACTGCCATAGCCGCGGGCGGTCTCGAAGTGATTGATCCCGAGTTCAAACGCGCGATGAACGGTCGCCTCCAAATTGCTCTGATTCTCGACGGGGATGTCCTGTGGCGAGACATCCTGCCACTTGAACTGGAAGCGCATGCCGCCGCACGAAAGAACCGGCATGGAGAGGCCGGTGCGGCCGAACCGTCGGTATTTCATCGCGCCAGCTATGCCACGAGAAACTCCGGGCAGGCAACGATCGAAAGGATTCCGGGCTCTCTACGCCGTCTGTTTGGGAGGGCAGGGCACGGAGCGGAAAGCGGGATGCTTCGGGCAGATGGCAGGACATCTGCAACAGCCCCGCCAGCGTGTCCGTCAGGCCGCCGCTCACCGGCCGGATCACGGGTCGATCCCGGACCGCGATGAAACGATGACAGCCGTCCTTTTTCAGTTGCTTCGGGCCGCCGCGGTGGCGGCCTTGGTGCCGTTGCTCCTCTTGCAGGTGTCTGCCGCTCCGGCCGCGCCCGGCTATGAAACCGGCCTCGCCTCGGTGCGGAAGATTTGCGCCGAACTTCACGCTTCCCTGCCGCCCGCCCGCCAGCGCTCCGTCCTCGCCGAGCCCGGGCTGGTCGAGCATCCATCCCCGTGGATCACGCCCGCTCCGGCAACGGATGGTCGGGGCGAAATCCGGCTGACCACCGGCTTTGTGGACTTCATGAACGCGCTGGCCCACGCCCGCGCCCTCGACACCCGGCAAGAGCAATTCTCCACGCGCTACGTCGCAACGCTTGGATCCTGTGAGAACGTGCCGCCCGTGAGCAGTCTGCCGCTGCCGGCGGAGGCCTGGAGCTTCGACACGCTGAATCGGCAGTCGAGTTTGTTCAACCAGACCGTGGGCGCGCTGGCCGCCGTCTGCCTGGCCCACCACTACTTGGGCCACCACCGCAAACACGCCGCCGCGTTGCGGTCCACCGAGGGTCCGGTGCCATTCTACACTGTGGCCACCGCTTCGGAATGGCGTGAGGCCGTCCTGAAGGGCGCCAAGAACGCGCTCGACTGTGGCATGGGAGTCGAGGGGCTGTGCTCCTTCTACGAATGCCTCGAACGCGCCGCACCCCGGCCCGCCTGGGTGGCGCATTTTCTTCCCGCCAAGGCGGACCTCAGCCGTCTCCGCAAAGATCTCGAGAAGCTGGAGAAGAATTTCTTCCTCGCCGGCGACTGAAGGGTTTCGGGCTGAAACGGCCTCGTGCCAACCCTGGCCCAACTGGAACCGTCCGGCCGCAATGGCCGGGCGGTTCTCAGCCTTCAACAACCCGGACGACGAGGTGACCTTCGCTGCCGACGGGCGGAACCGGGATTCACCGGCTAGCCAGCAAACGGAGCCGCTCGCCCACCATCTGCTGTAGTTCCGGAGAGAACCGGTTGTAATCGTCCGGCTCGTAAAGTTGAAGGGCGGCGCGGGCGTTGAATCGCTCGTACACCCGGCCGGCGTCCTCGACACACGCGCGCACGTCGGTCGGGGTGGCGTGCCAGTCCAGCCGGGGCGCCACCACGAGCACCGGGCGCGGCGCCAGCAACGCCAGGACCTCGTGAAAGTCATATGGAATCCGCTTTTCCTGGCCAATAAACGCCCCCAACCGCGGCTGCAGCGGCATGTCCACCGCCCAGCGCGCGATGCCGCCCGTGCCCGCCGCTTCGGTATCCCCTCGCATGGGCGTAAAACCCGCCACGCTGACGACGCCGGCTACCCGTTCATCCAGAGCCCCCGCGTGCAACGCCACCCGCCCGCCCATGCCGTAACCCACCAGGTACACCCGGTTGGTATCCACCAAGTCGAGGTGCTGCAACGCTTCGACGGCCGCCAGGGTATCCTCCACCTGTTTGCCCAGCAGCGACCACCGGGGATAACGCAGGAAGAAGGCTGACGCCTCCTCCAGGCGACTGCCGTGCCCAATTTGATCGAAGGCGAAGACAGCGAACCCCTGCCGCGCCAGCGTCACATGGGGATGATCGCCCCGCCGGTAGCCCGCCGTGTAACCGTGCGACGATGAGCTCGGATGCAGCCAGATGACGGCCGGCAACTTCACT
The DNA here is from genome assembly GCA_035574135.1 of Candidatus Methylomirabilota bacterium. Classification (GTDB taxonomy): domain Bacteria; phylum Verrucomicrobiota; class Verrucomicrobiia; order Limisphaerales; family DATLZF01; genus DATLZF01. The sequence goes on along the minus strand of DATLZF010000024.1, from coordinate 5,334 downwards.
CCGCCATTGGTGGCCTGAGCGGGGAAATACAGATCGCCCGCGATGTAATTGCCGAAGTTCAGACTGCGCTTGACCAAATCCGGCGGTGGCCCGGCCCGGCCCAGCAGAGTGGCGCGATGGAGCGCCTCCGCCCCGTAATCCCCCGGCGCGCTCGCCGCAAAGGGCGGCGGTTCGCCCAGCCCCCACAAGATTCGATCCCGGATGGCCTCCCGCTTCTGCGCCCACATGGCCGGCGTCTGGATGGGCTTGCCACTCGGGGTCGCCAGCAAATCTCCCAGCCCACCCTCGGGAAAGCTCGCCACGTCAATGGCCTCGTCCGCGAGCCGGCGCCATTGCTCGTAGGTGGGGCAGATCGCGACATCCGGCGACGGAAAATGGCCCCGCCCGAACACGGTATCCAGCCAGTCCAGGTAGGCCTCGATATCCCCGGCTCGCGTTTCGTGGCCGCCCGGGCGCAAGCGCACTTGCAGGTGATGACCGTGCCCCAGCAGATCGAAAGCCCGCTGGGCCAGCCGGCGCGTGCGTTCGATGTCCCAGATGCTTTCGACCGGATCATTCAGAGCGGAGGAAATCAGGCATGCCCGGGGAGCGATACAGGCGACGAGTTGCGGCTGATCGACGGGCAGCTTGTTCTCGCGTCCTGTGAAAAACCGCAGGCGCGGGTGCAGCCAGTCGGGAAATGTGCGTGTGATCAATTCGATGCCCTCGCCGAACTCCGCTTCCGAGAACCCCCGATACGAACACGCACCCCCGGCGCCCGAGCTGCTCGAAATCACCGCGCTGATCCGCGGGTCGAACGCCGCGGCGATCAAGGCCGTCTTGCCATTGCGCGAATGTCCCGCCAGGGCGATCCGATTGGTGTCCGCCTCCGGCACGGTCTGCAGATGGTCAATGCAGCGACTGGCCGCCCACGCTCGCCGCGTCAGCTTCGTCCAATCCACTGCCGGCCACACCGCCGGCCAGTCCGCCGTGTCGTCGCGCGAGTCGGCCCCGGCATACACGCAACCCAGGTAGCCGCGGCTGACAGCGACCAGCGCCCAGGACCGGTGATTGTGCTGGGTGAGAAATACCGGGAAAGGACCGGGCCCCGGAGGCATGATCAGTTCAACGGTCAACCGTGCCCGTTGTCCCGGGCCGAACGCGAGCACGAGCTGGCGCGTTTCGGCGCCGGCGTCCCGGTGTGTTGTCTCCTCCACCACGCGCACGGGCCCCGGTGAGGCCGGCCAGGCACCGGTGACGTAGCTCTGGAACAGCGCCAACATCTCGTGCCGGCGCCGGGGCCAGCTCGCCACCGTCACGGGCGAGCCGTCGGCGAACCGGATGGGATCCGGCGGCAAAGGCCGGCTGGGCAGGGCGGCGAAGTCGGGAGGCAACTCGCCGGTGTGTCGCAGCCAGGTCTCCCACGGCTCGCTGCGCGGCAGCAGACGCCGCAGTTCGCTCATTGTCTGAAGCGCTGCGCCGGCCGGAGCACCCGCCACCGGCGCCTGAAGACAGGTCAGCAAAAAAATGCCTACGATGGTTCTCACAGGATGCCGCTGCCGGTGTACGCCAGGCTTGACCCCGAGGCCAGTCCTGATTCACCGGCCGAACGTGATTGGAGTTGGCGGTCTCCGCGGGGGCCTTTCGATCGAGTGGGGCACGGTGTCGGCTCCGCCCCCGAAGCGTCGCGGCATCTGCCCGGCGTGCTGGGGGGCAGACGACATCACCTCCCACCGACCGAGGGCTACGGTATGGAGAGCGGCACGGCTGACCGCCACTTGCGATGACATCTTTCACCTTCTTCCCGGTTGAACTGCCGCCGGCGAACTGATTTCCTGACGAGACCTTGGCCATGAGTGTCACCTCCTGCACCGATCGGCACGCGCCACCTCGAGCGGACGCGGCGGTCAGTTGGACCACGCAGCCGCCCCGGTGGGACGACTTGGCCAACGCGGTCATCGTGGCCGGCCACGCGGTCTTCCTTGGGGAGGGCCACGACGATGCCACCGACCCACGCCGCTGGTATCTGCTGCCTTACCAAGTGGGGGAGGTCCCTTGCTATCTGGAACACGTGCGGGTCGCCGTGGAGCAAGCGGCGGCCGATCCAAGGGCGCTGCTCATTTTTTCCGGCGGCCAGACGCGCGCGGAAGCCGGTCCGCGCAGCGAAGCGCTGGGCTACTGGCGGATTGCTGCCGGCCTGGCCTGGTGGGGGCACGCCGAAGTGGCCGCCCGGTGCGCGGTGGAGGATTACTCCCGGGACTCCTTCGAGAACCTGCTGTTCGGTCTTTGTCGGTTTTTCGAGTGTACGGGCCGTTACCCGGAGCGCGTCACGGTGGTGAGTTGGGCCTTCAAACGGGAGCGCTTCGACCACCACCGCGCGGCGTTGCGATTGCCTCGCGACCGTTTCCAGTTCATCGGCCCCAACGATCCACCCGCACGTAAGACGGCGCTGCAGGGCGAAGCGGCCACACTGGCGCTCTTTGCCCGGGATCCCTATGGAGCGTTGCCCGGCGGAGCGCTGGACCGAAAGCGAGGTGAGCGAAATCCCTTTCGACGCCAGCCGGCGTTTTCCGTCAGCAACCCCGCCTTGCGCGAGCTGCTCCAGCATCGCGGTCCGGCTCTCTTCCCCGGTCCGCTGCCGTGGGACCCGAGTTGAGACAGGTCCGCCCGCCAGCCTGGGCGGCCCGCCTCCGGGAGTTCAGGCCGGCACCAGCGGGGCCTCCGCACGCTGCGACGCCAAGCGCGGCACCGGGGGACGGCAGCCGGCGGGTTTTCGAGCGGAACGCATGGAAATATCCCTTGCCTTAATGGGCGGTGGGAACTTGAATGTCCCGCCTCTTCGACGTGGCTGGGTAGCTCAGTTGGTAGAGCAGAGGACTGAAAATCCTTGTGTCGGCGGTTCGATTCCGCCCCCAGCCACCACCTTCTCCTGAGCCGGGTGTGGCTGTCGGCCGACTGGGTGCGCCGTCGGCTTCTTTTCACCGGGTGACGCCCTGCCGCTGGCCACAGGGGTGCTGAACTTCGGCGTGACGCGCCCGGCGGACTTCGGCTCTAATGCCCGGGTGATGCGCATGGAACTTGACTCGATTTGGCTGGGGAGGCCGTCACGACATGGGTGAGGCCCTGGCGGCCCGCGGTTTGTCCAAGCAGTTCGGCCCGGTGCGAGCTGTGGAGGGAGTCGATTTGCACGTGGCCGCTGGGGAAGTGGTCGGGCTGTTGGGGCCCAATGGCGCGGGCAAGACCACGACGTTGCGGATGCTGGTTGGCATCATCGCGCCCACGGCCGGCGAGGTGCGGGTGAACGGGGTGGACCTGCGGCAGCAGACGTTGCAGGCCAAGCAGCGGATCGGCTTCTTGTCGGGCGAGACGCAGCTCTATCAGCGTTTGAGCCCCCGCGAGGTGTTGGCCTACTTCGGTCGGCTCTATGGCATGACGGAAGCCGCCCTGGCGGCGCGCATTCCCCAGCTCATTGCCGAGTTGGAGATGGGCGATTTCGCAGACCGACCCTGTCGCACGCTCTCCTCGGGCCAGAAGCAGCGGGCCAACCTCGCTCGCGCCTTCCTCCACCAACCGGACGTGCTCATTCTCGACGAACCGACGGCCGCCCTGGACGTGGTGAGCGGCCGGTTCATCGTCGAGGCCATCCGCCGCGAACGCGCCGCCGGCCGCGCCGTGCTCTTCTCCACTCACATCATGAGCGAGGCCGAATACCTGTGTGACCGGATCTATCTGCTGTTGGGGGGCCGCATTGTGGATCACGGCCCGCTGCCCCGGTTGCTGGCGCGCACGGGTGCTCGCAGCCTCACGGATGCGCTCCTTTATCACCTGGCCCGCCCGAATTGCTGAAGCATGCGCGCACATATTGTCCGGACCATTTTTCGCAAGGAGTTGACCGAGGCGCTCCGGGACCGGGTGACGCTGCTGATTCTCATCGGCCTGCCCCTGGTGCTGTATCCCCTGCTGATTGTGGGCGTGACCCGGGTCTCCAAGACCCGGGAGGCCGCGGAAGAGCGGCGCGTGTCCCAGGTGGCCGTGTGGGGCACTCTTCCGCCGGCGTTGCAGGAGTGGTTCGACCGCACGAACCGCGTGGCCCTGCACCCGTGGAAATCCATCCCGTCGGACCTTCGCGCCGATTTCGAGACGGGCCGGATCCGCCCGCCTGTTGAAGAGCCTCCGTCCGGGAATGGCACGGCGCGGGCGGGGCGACAGAAGCCGTCCTCGCGCGGCGCGGCTGCCTCATCACCGGTGACGGAAGCGGCTCGCCGGGCGCTGGAAGGCGGCGAGTTGGATGGGATCCTGGTGCTGCGGCCGGGGTTTGCGGCGGCGATTGCGGAACACCGGCTGGGGCAGGCGAATGTTTACTACGACTCCGTGCGGCCCGCTTCGGAGCGAGCCCGGCACCGGGTCGAGGAAACCGTGAGTGCCTTCCGCGATTGGCTGGTGCGGGATCGAGAGGCGGCGCGCAGTCTGCCTTCGGGTTTTTCCCGGGCGCTGGAGATACGGGCCGAAAACATCGCCCCGGCCGCCCGCCGAGTGGGACATGTTCTGGGTATGGCCCTGCCGTTGATGCTGGTGGCGATGGCGGCGGTGAGCGCCATGTATCCGGCCATCGATTTGACGGCGGGCGAGAAGGATCGCGCAACCATGCAGACGCTGTTGTGCGCGCCCGTCCATCCGTTCGAGATTGCGCTGGGCAAGTTCCTTACCGTGTGGACGGTGAGCCTGATCAGCGCCTTCGCGAACACGGCGAGTTTCAGTCTCACCTTGGGCCGCATGGTGGCCTCGTTGGGGGAATTGAGTTTCTCACCGCTCACCTGCCTCTTGGCAGCCGGCTGCCTGGTGCCGGTGACGTTTACCATTTCCGCGCTGTTTCTGGCGGTGGCGGCGCTGGGGCGCGACGCCAAGGACGCCGGCAATTTTCTGGCGCCGACCCTGATGGCGCTGGTGGCGCCAACGTCGGTGACCATGCTGCCCGGTGTGGAACTGGACGCCTGGACCGCGCTGGCGCCCCTGATCAACCTGACCCTGCTGATGAAGGGTTTGTTTACCGGCAACACGGCTCCGGGCCTGGTGCTGCTGACGCTGGGCGCGGCGGTGCTTTACGCATGGCTGGCGGTGATGCTGGCGGCGCGGGCGTTCAGTCGCGAGGAGATCTTGCTGGGGGGGCGCGGTGGCCTGAAGGCGTTGTTGTTCGCCGGCGCGGGAGAACGCGGGCGCCCACCGGGGCCGTGGGTGGGGCTGGTGGCGTTTGCCCTGGCCGGGGTGGCGGCATATTACGGCAGTTGGCTGCCGGAGCGGCTGGGCGTGCCGGCGGGGGTGGTCCTCATGCAGGTGGGGGCGTTTCTTCTGCCGGTT
>DATLZF010000023.1:0-4546 GCA_035574135.1 Candidatus Methylomirabilota bacterium | reverse complement strand
TCCAGGCCCAGGCCCCGGCCCTGGCCGGGGCGGTGTTGAACTGGCGTCCCCTCAACCTCTCCAAACGCCACCACCTCTACTTGCCTTCCCCCCACCACCGGGGTCACGATCTACCCAGCTTTCCCTAAGTTTTGCTTACGTGTCGCCTTTCTGTCATGACACCGTCACCTCCATCCGGTGCGCGGGGCGATGGCTGCGCGGTGGGTGACGATCGCGATGACGTTGAATCGATGAGATCTTCTTCCACGGTCAGGTGTGGCCGCATCGTCCTCACGGGCGGTCCGGGCGGCGGCAAAGCCACTACGGCGGACCTCTTTCGTGGCCAAACGGCGAGCGCGTGGTGATCGTGCCCGAGTCGGTCACGCTCCTGTTCGGCTCCGGTTTCCCGCGCGTCCCCCAACCCGACGCGATCCGCGCCGGCCAGCGGGTGGGCTGGATGGGTCGGGCAACCTGATGTCGATCCACCTCCGGTATGCCCGACCGTTTTATGGTCTGCCGGGACGGCATCTTGACGCTGCCGACGGCTGCACCCATAGTCCGGCCGTTATTGGTAGTGGCTCTCATGAGTGCTCCCTCGACCAGTTGCTCGATTTGGATTGAGAATGGCGCGGTCTGCCTGAAGGTCGGCGGACGCGCCACCTTTGCGTGCAGCGTGGACTTTCGAGCGGTGATCCACAGGCTGGGGGACGAAGGCCATCGGCGGTTCTTGCTGGACCTGACCGAGTGCGTCTCGATGGACAGCACATTCCTCGGCGTGCTCGCCGGGTTTGGCCAGCGCCTGGCTTCCGAGTCAGCCGGTGCCCCGGGTGGCCAAATCGTTTTGCTGAACGCCAATCCCCGAATTCGCGAACTGCTGGAGAACCTGGGCGTGGAGCATCTGTTCCAGATTGTGGACGGCGCGGCGGTGGCGACGGGCACCATGAAGGCAGTGCCGCACACGCCCCAGGAGGCCAGCCGCCGCGAGGTGTCCGAGGTTTGCCTTGAAGCGCACACGATCTTGATGGCCCTGAACCCGGCCAACGTACCGAAATTCAAAGATGTGACCCGCTTCCTCACCGAGGACCTCAAGCGAATGAACGATCCCAATCACTGACCTATGCTCGCACGATCTCTCTTGTCCCCGGTATGCCTGCTGGCCGCCCTCGGTCTGCTGGCCGGCTGTGCCACCGACGCGCCGGACGTCACCGCCTATTACGATCCCATTACGGGCACTCGCACCGACCTGATGGAGAACGAACTGCCCTCGCCGGCCCGGCCGCGTGAGCTCATCTGGCTCAACGCCTCGCGCGTGCCCAAGGGCTACAACGAGTGGCGTTTCTACCTGGAAGTGCGCTACATGGCCACCGAAGACGTGGGCTGGCTCGACATTCCGCCCGGCGAAACGCTCACCCTTACGCTCGATGGGAAGCCGGTCCGATTCGGCGGCTCCGGTAGTCTCAACATGCGCAAGGAGGCCAAAAAAGGCATCGTGCGCGAGAGCGCCATCTACGAGGTCACCGAGGCGCAGTTGCGGCAGATCGCCGCGGCCAAATCGGTCGTGGTGCAGATTCGGGGCAAGGCCGGTTTGATCGAGCGGTCGTTTGCCGCGGCGAATTTTGAGCGTCTGCAGCGGTTCTTGGCGTCGGCCAAGGGGTCGTGACGATGGCAGAGCGTTCCCCAACGGTGGCGTGCTGTTCCCAAGTGGAAGGTTGCTGCCGGCCGGCCCGTTGCGCCTGCCGGCTCCATTGATGGACAAACTTCTCCTAATCGACGACGAAGCGGACGTGCAGTACTCCTTCCGGCGCATCTTCGACTCGCCGGAAATCGAATTGACCACGGCCGCCAGCGGCGAGGAAGGGCTGCGCCTGATCTCCAGCGTGAAGCCCGACCTGGTGATCATGGACGTTCGCATGGGCGGCATGAGCGGTTTGGAGACGCTGCGCCGGCTGCGACAGATGGATGCCAAGGTCCCCGTCATCATGATGACGGCCTACGGGACGACCCAGACCGCCATTGAGGCGATGAAACTCGGCGCCTACGATTACCTGCTCAAGCCGTTCGACGTGCCCAAGCTCAAGCAGATCATCATGGATGCGCTCAAAGCGGCGCATGCCATGAAGCGGGTGGTCTCCTACCAGCCGCTGCTGGAATCCGAGGATTACGACCTCGGCATCATCGGTCGGAGCGAAGGGATGCAGCGGGTCTTCAAGCTCATCGGCCAGTTGTCGGCATCGGACGCCACGGCGCTGATCACCGGTGAGAGCGGCACGGGCAAGGAACTGGTGGCCCGGGCCATCTACCACCACAGCCGGCGGGCGGACAAGGCGTTCCTGGCCATCAACTGCGCGGCCATTCCGGAGAACCTGCTCGAAAGCGAGTTGTTCGGCCACGAGAAGGGCGCTTTCACCGGCGCTACCACCCAGCGCATTGGCAAATTCGAGCAGTGCCACGGCGGCACCCTCTTCCTGGACGAGATCGGCGACATGACTCTGGCCACGCAGACGAAGATCCTGCGCGTCCTGCAGTCCGGCACCTTCGAGCGAGTGGGCGGCAACCAGCCAATCCGGGTGGACGTGCGGGTCATTGCCGCGACGAACAAGCCGCTCGAACGCGCCGTGGCCGCGCGGGAGTTCCGCGAAGATCTCTTCTACCGCTTGAACGTGGTGCGCGTGGAACTGCCCCCGCTACGGGAACGGCCCACCGACATTCCGCTGCTGGTGAATTACTTCCTGGGCAAGTTCGCCGCCGGGCAGAATCAGACCCCCAAGTCGATTTCGGCCGACACCGAGGCGGCGTTGCTGCGCTACCGCTGGCCGGGCAACGTGCGCGAGTTGGAGAACGTCATCCGGCGCGCGCTGGTGGTGTCCAAGGGCGACGTCATTCTTCCGGCCGATCTGCCGGTTGAGATTGCGACCGGCCATGCCGCGGCGCCGCTTTCGGCTCCGGCGGCGCCGCCGGCGGCGGCGCCTGTCTCGGCCGGCGCAGCCGTTTCGCTTGACCTGCCCACCGTGGTGAACGTTCTCTTCCAGTGGGCCCGGGCGGATGGCAAGCTGCGCATCATCCCCGCCGTCGAGCGCGAGTTGATCATTCACGCCCTGCGGGAGACGCGGGGCAATCAGGTTCAAGCGGCCAAGCTGCTGGGCATCACCCGCGCCACCCTGCGCAAGCGGATCGACAAATTCAAAATCCGCCAGGAACTGGCCATCAGTTGAGCCGGCGCGCGGTTCCCGAGAGGCGGCCCGGCCTCGCCGGAGGGCAAAGTTGCGCTGGTGAATTCATCCGAACATTTCTACCTTTTGCGCGTCAAAGATGACACGTCTCAACTTCAGCCCATTATGAAACGGATCCATTCGATCACCCTCTGCCTCTTAGCAGCGCCACGCTCCTTTGCCCTCGTGGCTGTGGGCCTCGGTCTGGCCGCGCCCCTGACGGTGCGTGCCGCCGACCCTGGCCATGCCGACAAGGTGCACGCCAGCACGTGGGCGGCTGTGAAACAGGCGGTGGCCATCATTCATCCCACCGCGGGCAACAAGTGCCAGGGCAAAATCACCTTCACCCAGGAGGGAGAGAACGTGAAAGTCGTGGCTGAGATCGAGGGCTTGAACCCCGGGCAGAAGCACGCGTTCCACATTCATCAGTTCGGAGATTGCTCGGCCCCCGACGCCATGAGCGCCGGCGGGCATTACAACCCGGAGAATCACGAGCATGGTCTTCCCGAGAAGGAGCACCGCCACGCGGGCGACCTCGGCAATCTCCAGGCCGATGCCGCCGGCAAGGCCCGCTACGAGATCGTGGTAAAGAACATTTCCATTGCAGGAGTGAAGAACCCGATCATCGGTCGGGGCGTGATCATTCATGCCAAGCCCGATGACGGCGGCCAGCCGGTGGGCAATGCCGGCGCCCGCATCGCCTGCGGCGTCATTGGCGTGGCCAACCCGGGCAAGTAAACCCGCCGGCCATGAAGACCCGGACCCGATTCTGTCGGTGCTGGCCCTCCGGCCTGCTGGCGGTTCTCTTTGCCGGGGCCGGTGGTCATGCCGCAGAGCCCGGCTTTACGCCGTTGTTCGACGGTCAGACGCTGACCGGCTGGCACGTGAGCGCCAAGACCGGCCATAGCCGCGCCAGCACCAACCGTTCCGGCGGGCGGTGGATCGTCGAGAACGGCGCCATCGTCGGCTCGCAGGACATCCCCGGCAACGGCGGCATCATCCTCACAGACGAGTCCTTTGGCGATTTCGAGGTGGCGCTGGAGATGAACAACGACTTCGGGCCGGACAGCGGTCTGTTCCTGCGGAGCACCGAGGACGGCAGGGCCTGGCAGGCGATGATCGATTACCACGCCGGCGGCAACCTGATGGGGATTTATGGCGAGGGACTCGGCGGGCGGCCGCACGTGCGCAACTTCAGCTTTGGCTCCCGGGTCACCGAAATCATTCCCTCCACCAACGCGCCCGTGACGCTGCCGGTGCTTCCGGCGGCCTGGCCGCACTTCTGGCGGCATGGGCAGTGGAACGAACTGCGCGCCCGCATCGTCAACAACCCGCCCACGATCACCACCTGGATCAAC
>DATLZF010000022.1:0-3823 GCA_035574135.1 Candidatus Methylomirabilota bacterium | reverse complement strand
CCGGCACCGTGAAGGGGATCGGGTTCGGTCCCGCCACCACCGGCGTTCCTCCCACCGGCGTGATGCGCTCGCCCGCGTCCAGCCAGTCGCCATCGCCGTTGAAGTCGATGAACGCATCCACGAATCCCGCGGCCGATGCGGTCACCTGCACGGTCGCCGGCAACCCGGCCACCAGCGGTCCAGCGAACACGACGCCGTCTTCGTCCACCAGCGGCGCGCTGTCCGGACCGTCGGGTTCCCAGTCGATCAATGCGCCCATGAACCAGGCGGGGTCGTAAAGGTGGCGCGCGCCGTTGTTGGCCAGCAACGTAGGATAGGATGGATCGGGCGCGTTCCCGAAATCCACCCGGCGAACTTCAACCGGGTAATCCTCCACCTCGCCCACCGGATGGAAGCCCGTCGGGGCCAACCCTCCCGCGTCGCTGAAGCGGAAGCGCGCGTGCGGGCTGCCATTGACCGCGGCGAGAGGCACCGCGATGGGAACCGGCACGGCCCCCGGCCCAATGGGAAGACCGGCCGGAGGCGTGACGCGCTCGCCCGCATCCAGCCAGTCACCGTCGTTGTTCCAGTCGAAGAACGCGTCGAGCATCCCGGCCACCGGCACGGTAACCATCACCGTGTGCGTGCGCCCGGCCAGAAACGGCACGGGCAGCGTCACGCCGTCCTCGTCATCCGGCACCGCGGTGAGATCGTCGTAGTCCGCGTTGGCGCTGTGCGTGCCGTTCGGTTCCCGGTCGAACGCTCCGCCCAGGCGCCAGATCGCGCCGTTGCGATGCCGGGCGCCGTTCTCCGCCCGCGTCACCGGATAGCCGGCCCGCGCGTCGCCGAAGTCCAGGTTGGGCACGACCACCACGGCGACCGCGACCTGATTGTTGTCCAGATTTGGGTCTTGTTCCGAGGCTGTCAGGGAAATGTCGATAAGAATGTCAAAGAACTCCGCGCCCGTCTGCCCGCCGAACTGCGGTCCCACCCCCGCAACCGCCTCGACCCTAAAGCTCTGTTGCGCCGCCAACATGTTCACCGTGCAAGTCACGTTGCTGCCCTGCACCGTGCAACTGCCGTGGTCGTTGGTAACGGACTGGAGCGTCGCCCCCGTCGGAATGCTGAACGTGACCTCGGCGCGGGTGGCGGTGGATGGCCCGGCGTTGCTCGCCGTCGCCGTGATGGTCAGCAACTCGCCTTCAGCCATCTGCGCTGGCAACGGCGCCAGGGTCACTTGCAGGTCCGCCTGCGGGCGCTCGTCCAGCCGCAGGCAGAAGTTGTCGATGCAGTGCCGGTCGTTGGCCCCGCCGGTGCGCGCGGCGAACACGTATTGATCGACATCGATGCCGGCGTAGTTCGGGATTTGCGCGCTCACGCTCCAATCCGCGTAACGAAACGTCGCCTCACCCGACGGCGACAGGGTCAGCCCGGCCTCGACCCATTGGTTCGGCCGCAAGGGCGCCTGGGCCGCCGTCGTGCCGTTGCCCACCCGCGTGAACCCGATGCGTTGACCGTTCCACTTGAGTTCGATGCCCACTTCGCCGTTGCCGTTGTCCCAGGTATCGACGTTGGCGCTCAGACCGAAAACGGCCCCCTCCTCGGCCACGAAGGAAGTGCCCAGGTCACGACCGAGGTTGAAGCTCATCCCGTCGGCACCCGGCGTCGTGCCGCCTCCAATCAGGGCCTGCCAGCGCGCGCTCGCCGACTGGATGATCCGCCGGGACACGGGAGTGATCCAGTAACCGGACTGGTCATTGAGCGCCTGAGTCAGGTGCAGCACCCCTGCGGCGACCACGGGCGGATTCGGTCCCCCGGCCGTCGTGCCGGCCGGCAGCCCGGTCGCAAAATCCAGGCAGACGCCGGCGGTCAGGCGGATGCAGAAATCGTCGATCCAATGGCGATCGTTGGCGCCGCCAGTCCGGGCGGCGAAGGCGTATTCGTTGGCGTCGATACCGGAGTAATCAGGCAATTGCGCGGCGACGCTGAAGCCGGCGTAGCGGAACACCACCTGGCCGGCCGGCGACACGGACAGTTCGGTCTCCACCCACTGGTTCGACCGCAGCGGCGCCTGGGCCGACGTCGTACCATCGCCCACGCGCGTGAAGCCCACCCGCTGGCCGTTCCACTTGATCTCGAGACCGACTTCCTGGCTGGCATTCTCCCAGGTGTCGATGGACACGCTCAAACCATGGCCCGCTCCTTCCTCCGGAAGAAATGCCGTGCCGAGTTCGTAGCCCAGGTTGAAACTCAGGCCGTCGGCACCCGGCGCCGTGCCGCCGCCGATCAGGGTCCTCCACCGGGCGCTGACCGATTGCACCCGCTGCCGCGTCAGGCGCGTGGTCCAGTAGTTGGCCTGTTCGTTGACCGCATCCGTCAGGTGCAGCGCGCCATCCACCACCGCGGGCGGCGTGGTGCCTGTCGCCGTCGTGCCGGCCGGCAACCCCTGGGCGAAGTCCGTGCAGAATTGATCCCACGGCGGAGGCGTGACGCTGGCCCAGATCGTCCCCACCCGAGCTTCATCCACCCAGGTGACCGCCGGGTGAATGGGCTGGGGGCGTTGTAACAGCACGAAGCTTTGCAGGTTGGCCACGTCCACGCCCGCGCTGCTCGTGAGGGTGGGCGGCGGCGCATTCGACTGGCCGAAACTGGTGGCCGGCGGATTGAGCCAAAGGAAAGCCGTGTCCGCGCCATCCCTGAACTCGTAGCCGGCCACGACGAACACGATGTCATTGGTGGAAAACGTCGGCGACGCCCAGACGAAGTCCGCCCCGTTGGCCGAGCTTTTCGACAGGCCGATCTGGTACCCGCCGCCGCTCGATCGCACGAGAAGACGCGCGGCGAGCGGCGCGGGCAGCGTCTGGCTGGCGCCGGTGGCGTTGTTGAAGGCGGCCAGCACACCGCCCTCGGGGCCGAGCGTGCCGCGATCCGCCACCCGCAACGCCAGCGAGTAATAGAGCGTGCCGGAGGTCACGTTCGAGCCGAGCGCCGCCCGGGCGCCGGGGCCGTTGAGACCGGCCAGCCGCACGCGGTTGCCCTCGGGCACCGGCAGCCCCGGCACCGCCAGGCCACCGGCCACCACCTGGATGCCGGGCCCTGAGGGTCCCACCGACTCCCACAGCGTGCCCGTGCCGCCGGGCTGTCCGGCCAGCGTCGAGCCCACCGGCTGGTGAAACTTGTCTTCCCACAGATAGCAGAGCGTAAACGCCTGCGTCAGGGAAGCCGACGTCAGGAGAAGGCTAAGAAGGCAGAGGATCCTTTTCATAAAACCGGGTCACTCGTGTTGCGTTGTTCACGGAACCGTCCGGTTCGATTCGATCGAGCCTGTTGTGTGTCCCGACACGCGTTCCGACAGGAGATACCGGCGATCGGGCAAAACCTTACACGGAGGAAAAAACCGGGAGGCGCGAGGCGGCCGTTACCGTGCCGACCCGCGCGGCCAGCGTTCGCGCGTGGCGGGATCGGCGAAGAACCAGTGCGCCCAGCGCTCGTAGTAATCCCCGGCCGGGCCGCCGGTCAGGCGTTGGCGCAGTTGCAGAAGGGCTTCGATGGAAACGGGCTGACTCACGTCCTGTTCATCCAGGCGCTGACCCGCCAGAGCCTCGGCTAGTTCCGGCAACCAGGCGGGAGCCGGCACGGGCGCTTCGAGCACGGGCCAGATGCGCGCCGTGCCGTCCCAGGAACTCGTCAACACACGCTGGCCGTCGGGGCTGAACTCCGCGTAGGTCACACGCGCGCCGTGGCGCAGCGGTTCGCCGAGCTGATGGCCGGTGGCCGGATCCCAGAGCCGCGCCGCGCCGTCGTCACAGGCGGTGACCAGACGCGTGCCGGCGCGATTGAACCG
>DATLZF010000021.1:0-4426 GCA_035574135.1 Candidatus Methylomirabilota bacterium | reverse complement strand
TGCGCAGGAAGCCGGTGGCCACGAGCTGGTCCTGTGTGCGGTTGGGCAGCAAATCGCCCGCGATTTGTTCAATGATGAATTGGTCGTAGGGCAGATCCCGATTGAAGGCGCCGATCACGTAGTCCCGATAAGGCCAGATTTCGCGCGACATGTCCTTCTCGTAACCGTCCGAATCCGCATACCGGGCCGCGTCCAGCCAGTGCCGGCCCCAGCGCTCGCCGTAGTGAGGCGAGGCCAGGAGGCGCTCGACAACGCGGGCATACGCTTCGGGCGACGGATCGGCCGCAAACGCATCCGCCTCCTCCACCGTGGGCGGCAGACCGATCAAATCGAGATGGAGCCGGCGGAACAAGGTCATCGCATCGGCGGCTGGCGAAGGTTCAAGCCCTTCTTTTTCCAAGCGGGCCAGGATGAAGCGGTCCACCGGGGTGCGGCTCCAAGATTCGTTTCGCACGGGCGGCAGCTCCGGCCGGCGCGGCGGCCGAAAAGCCCAGTGCTCGCGGGGATCCGGGCCCGTCGCCACCACGGTCGAATCCGGCCAATTGGCACCTTGATCAATCCACGCCCGCAGGATGCCGACCTGTTCGGCGGTGAGGCGGTCTCCTTTGCGGGGCATCTTCAAGTCGGGATGCGTGTGTGCCACGGCCTGAATCAGGATGCTGTCGGCACTCATGCCCGGCACAATGATGGCCGCGCCGTGCAATTCGCCACCCGCCAGCCCGCTGGACTTTCGGTCGAGCCGCAACGCCGATTCTTGCTTACGCGACCCGTGGCAGGAGTAACAACTCGCAGCCAGGATCGGCTCCACATCCTTGGCAAAATCGACCGCCCGGCTGACGGGCGGCGGTAGTTCCGCTGCCACGGCACCAACCCAAAGAGCCATCGAACCCAGGACAAGCGTCACGCGCCCGGCCCACTGGCCGGCACCGGCGGAATTGCAGAATGGACAAGGGATCTTCACAGCATCACCCAGTGTGCCACGAGCTCAAAGCGGCCGTCCACAGCGGAAAAGAGGGTCAGAACATTCCAAGGAGTCCGGGCGCCGTGAGGCTGCCGATGCGCAAGTTGGTCACAAGCCGCTCGTTCGATTCCTGGAATGGACTCACTTATGAAGAAACGAGATGCAAACCAGGGGCGCCCCCGCACGCCAAGGCCCTCAACGATCATCAGGAGCATGGCCGCCTTGCTGACCATGACGTCCACGGCCCTCGGGCTGGGAATGGATGTGGGCGCCCCGAGTGGAACCTTTCGCGCCTTTCCACCTGCGGGGGCCTTGGTGGGGTTGTCGCACTTCCTTGGTGAGCAAATGCCCCAGGCGACAATCGGGGAAGCGCTTTCGGGGCAGCGACTGATGCTGGAGCGACAGTGGCTGGCCCATGCCAGAAGGATCCGAACTTTTGCCGAGGAGATGGATTTTAGAACCAGCGTGTTCACCTCCTTCAATGCGGGTAGCTATGTTTCCCTCAACGGTCGTCCCGTGGTGCCTGTTCGCGTGGAGGCGCCCCCCTCTGCCACCACGATGCCTGGCTCTGGCGCTCAGACCGACTCTGAATGCACAAAGCCAGGCGAACCGAACTTGCCCCATCAGATTCCGGAACCCGGTTCGACGGGGTTTCTGATGGGAATGGCGTTGCTGGGGTTGCTGTGCCTCACTCGCAACCGATTGGCGGCGTGAGGATGGGTCTGCAGCCGTTCAACCGCCCGGCGACAAAGGCGCTTTGAGATCAGGGGCCCCCCGGTTTCAGACCCCGACCATCATGCGGGCCATCGTCTTGCCGTCCACAGGCTCGCCCAGGCCGAGCGGGGCCGAAGGCGGCACACTGGCCGGATCAACATAGGTGCCGAACATCCGGTCCCAAAAGCTGAAAGTCGTGCCGTAATTCGAGCGGCAATGCTCGGTGGAGTGGTGCACGCGATGATAGTCCGGCGTGATGAAAACCCAAGCAAGCGGCCCGATGTTGACTTTGAGGTTGGTGTGTTCCCAGAACTGGACCAGCAGTCCCAGCGAATAGCCGATGCCGGCCTCCAGCGGACTCAGATTGAACAGGAGGATGGGGATGCCGGTGGCCGGGATGGCGTAAAGGAAGGAATGGAAGAAACTCGTGCGGAAGCCGGCCAACCAGTAAAGCTGTTCGATGGAATGGTGCCAGGCATGGGTGCGCCACAAGGTGTCGAAGTGATGCTGCGCGCGATGAATCCAGTAAATGGTGAAATCGACCATCAAAAACGCGAGAACAATCTTGGCCACCCCGGGCAATGCCTGCAGCCAGAGGATGCCGGTCGTGAGGAAGTGGGGTGCGATGTCGCGGGCGAACCCGCCCACGGTATGGTGACACACGCGGTTGATGACGATGGCGAGGGAAAAGGACAAGAGGTCAATCTTGAGGTCTTTCCACCGGTTCACCTCCCGGGCCGGACGCACGCGCTCCAGTACCTCGAAAAGGGCCACCAAGCCAAAGAACGCGACGATCTGAAGGTTCTGGGCGACATCGGACATACGCTTGTGCGCGGGAAGTCTTGGCTAACATGGTCGCCGAAATCAAGAGGCCCATGCAGCCACTGGGGAGGGGCGCACCTTGGTCGAGAGCTCGCAACTGCGGGCGGAAACGAATGAGGCGGGGCCTGAGCCGTGGCCCAACTCCGCCCTCGTGGAGGATGACGGCGTGGTCAGGACGTGGCCTCAGTAGCTCTTCTTGAGTTGCTGCTCGATCACGTTCATCACACCTTTCACGTTGAGCGGTTTGGCAATGTAGGGAAATCCTCCAATCATTCCATCGCGCGCACTGACCTCCTCCTTCTTGACCGCCGCGGTGAGGAATACAATCGGCACGCTTCGGAGCAAGGGATCCGACTGCAGTTGTGCGGCCACATCGCCGCCATCCATGTCCGGCATCATGATGTCCAGGAGGATCAGGTCGGGTTTGAATTCCCGGGCGGTGGCATGGGCGCGCGATCCTCGATTCTCGTCGCGCACGATGAATGTCCCTGTCCGCTCGAGGTTGAGCTTGAGCAGTCGCGTGATGCTGGCTTCGTCATCAACAATCAGGATCTTTTTGGGGTTCATGGCTTGGAGAGAGACTCGGCTTTGAAGAAGATGAGGAAACGGCAGCCCTCGAGGGACGATTCGTGGCATTCGACCATGCCGCCGTGCAGTTCGATGAGCTTTCGGAGGACGGTCAGGCCCAGGCCGGCGCCCTGCGTGGGCGAGGCAACAGCCGAGCCGTTCGGTGGATTGGTGCCCGGGATGGCTGGCGAGGGGTTGGGCTTCTGCTCAATCAGTGCGACCACGGCCCTGTCGCCGGGCTTCAACCGGAAGCTCCGCGGCACCTGTGCAGCCTCCCGGCACTCCGTGCGGAGATCCAGGTGCCCCCCGTTCGGCATGGTGCGAACCGCGTTCAGAAAGAAATTGATAAAGACGTGCTTCATTGTTCGGGAATCCAGCGAGACTGCCGGCAGGTCGGCCGACAAATGGAATCGCAGGATGATCCCGGCCGCGGTGAGATCGGTCGCCACCGATTGCAGCGCCGCTTCGATGACGGTGTTCAGATTCAACTCCCGCACATGGGTTCGGCTCGATGCGGAGAACTCCAGCAGCCCCTTGATAATGCCGTCTGCTCGGGTCACGGCATGGTCCATTTCCTGCAAAACCATCCGAGCGGTGGCATCGACCGCGAGCGACGAATGGGAGAGATAATCCACGCCCAGAACGATCGCCTGGAGGGGATTCTTCACCTCGTGGGCAACCCCGGCGGCGAAGGTGCTGACGGCTTCGAGCCGCTCCGACTGAACGATCTGTCGCTGGGCCGCCTTCAGTTCCACGTGGGACTTCTCCAGTTCCGCCAGAGCGGCGCGCACGGTTTCCTCGGCCAGTTTGCGCTCGGTGATGTCGCGTGACACGACCACCACCTTGGAGACGCGGCCCGAATCGTCCCGAATCACGCTGCCTTGGGATTCGATGTGACGAACGGTTCCGTCGCGCAGTAACAATCGGTAGTCCGTCCTCCGGCCGATGCCATCCTGGACCGTCTGGAAAAACAGTTCGCGCACGCGGGTGCGATCGTCAGGATGGATTTCGTCGAACGAGCTGGTGCCCACCAGCCGGGCGGGCTCGCCCAAGATATTGCGGTAGGACGAGCTGTTGTAGAGCCGACGCCCCTCGCGATCCAGAACGACGATCAGGTCGGTGACGTTCTCCGAGATGAGGCGGAAGAATTCCTCGCTTTGTCGAAGTGCCTCGGCGGCCCGTTTGCGTTCGATGGCATATCGAAGTGAACGGGCGAGACTCCGGGGATCCAAATGGCCCTTCACCAAGTAATCTTGGGCACCATCCCGCATGGCTTGGAGCGCCAGTTGCTCGTCGTCCGTTCCCGTCAGAAGAATGGCGGGCACCCGGGGTGCGACAGCGTGGACGCGCTGGAAGCCGTCG
>DATLZF010000020.1:0-11255 GCA_035574135.1 Candidatus Methylomirabilota bacterium | reverse complement strand
ACTCCGCCACCCTCCCCCCGGCAGCCCTCGCAGCCATGCCATTTCTGGTCTCGGGTTCGACATGATGCCCCATCCGCACCGCTTTCCTGCTGGACAAGATGGGATGCCACCGATTCAGAATGCCCCTCATGCGCCGGAAGGCGGATTTGCGGCTCCCTGCCTGCGATGCTAACCTTGCGGCAATTTTCTAGCGATGGCTGACGACGACAAACAGCGCGACGACAAGAACGGCAAACGAAACAGTGAGTTCAAGGTGCCGCCGCGCACTTACATTCTCTGGATTGCCATCCTCGGCACCATTCCGCTGCTGATGATCTTCCGGAGCAACACCGTGCCGCCGGGGGATCAGTTGTCGCAGATTCAGTTCACCGAGAAGTTCAACTCGAACCAAATCGCGCGGGGCCTCATCGTTTACGACCCCCAGTCGCCTTACATCCACGAGATCCGTGGTCGTTATTACCGGACGGACAAGGAGGGAAACCGGGTGCTCGACCCCGCCGGCAAACCGGTCGAAGTGCCCTTTACCACCAAAGTCAGGCTCCACAGCGACCTGGAGAGACGGCTGCTCGACAGCGGCGTCTTCGATACCAGGCAGCCCAACACGGTCGTGCTGAACATCGTCTATGGGTTGATTCCGATCCTCGTCATCGGCCTGCTCATCTGGTTTGTGTTCATTCGCCAGATCAAGATGGCCGGCAAAGGGGCGCTCAGTTTTGGCAAAAGCAAGGCCCGCCTGCTGACCAAGGAGAAGAACAAGACCACGTTCAAGGATGTCGCCGGCGTTGAGGAAGCAAAAGAAGAGGTTCAGGAACTGGTGGATTTCCTCAAGGATCCGAAAAAATTCCAGAAGCTGGGCGGGCGCATTCCCAAGGGCATCCTCATGGTCGGCGCGCCCGGCACCGGCAAGACGCTGCTTGCCAAAGCCATCGCCGGCGAGGCCGATGCCGCCTTCTTCAGCATCAGCGGCTCGGACTTCGTCGAGATGTTCGTGGGCGTCGGCGCCAGCCGGGTGCGGGACATGTTCGAGCAAGCCCGCAAGAACACGCCCTGCCTGATCTTCATCGACGAGATTGACGCCGTCGGCCGCAGCCGCGGACACGGCTTGGGTGGCGGCAACGACGAGCGGGAGCAGACACTCAATGCCCTCCTGGTCGAGATGGACGGCTTCGACACCACCGACGGCATCATCATCATCGCCGCCACGAACCGACCCGACGTGCTCGACCCCGCGCTGCTGCGACCGGGGCGTTTCGACCGACAGATCACCGTCAACCTCCCCGATGTGCGCGGTCGCGAGGCCATTCTCAAGGTCCACGCCAAAAACGTGAAGCTCGACCCTGCGGTGGATCTGGCCGTCATTGCGCGCGGCACCCCGGGCTACTCCGGGGCCGAGCTGGCCAATCTTCTCAACGAAGCCGCCCTCCTGGCCGCCCGCACCGGCAAGAAGGCCGTCGGCATGTCCGAACTCGAAGAAGCCCGCGACAAGGTGCGCTGGGGCCGCGAGCGCCGCAGCATGGCCATGACGGACGAGGACAAGAAGTTCACCGCCTGGCACGAGGCCGGCCACGCCCTGGTGAACGTCATGCTCGCGCACACCCATCCGCTGCACAAGGTCACCATCATTCCGCGCGGCCAGTCCCTGGGCTCGACGATGTTCCTGCCCAAGGAGGACATCCTCAACCGCCGGAAAAAGGAATTGCTCGACATCATCGCCGTGACCATGGCCGGACGCATCGCCGAGGAGATCGTCTCCCAAGACATCTCCAGCGGCGCCGCCGGCGACATCCAGCAGGCCACCCAGATGGCGCGGGCCATGGTCTGCCAGTGGGGCATGAGCGACAAGATGGGCATGGTCCAATACGGCGAGCAGAACGACTACGTCTTCCTCGGGCGGGACATGGTGCGCAGCAAGGACTACAGCGAGCACACCGCACAGGAAATCGACAACGAGGTCAAACGCATCATCGACGAGCAATATCGGGTCGCCAAGGAAATCATCCACAACAACCGCGAGAAGCTGGAGATGATCGCCAACCTCCTGCTCGAATACGAGACCCTGGAAGGCTATCAGGTCGAAGAAATCGTGCGCACCGGCCGTTTCACCCCGCCGCCGCCCCGCCCTGAAGTGCCACCACCCGCCGGCGCCCAAGCCGCCACCCCATTGCCCGAAGTGGTGAAACCCACCCCGCCCAAGCTGCCCCCGGGCCTCGGTTCGCCCGCGCCCGCCCCGGCCTGATGCCCGGCGCATGGACTTCCCTTACGCGGATTCATCAGCCTCCCGGCCATGATCATCGCGCCATCGCTGCTGGCCGCCAACTTCGGCCGCTTTGCCGCCGAAACCCTCCGCGCCTCCCGCGCCAGGGCCGACTGGCTTCACCTCGACATCATGGACGGTCACTTCGTGCCCAACATTTCCTTTGGGCCCGATGTCGTGCGCACCATCCGCCCGTTGACGAAGCTGTTTTTCGACGTGCACCTGATGTGCTCGAAGCCGGAGATCCTTCTCGAACCTTTTGCCCGCGCCGGCGCCGACGGCATCACCGTCCACGTGGAACTGGGTGAGCGCGTCACGCCGCTGCTGTGGAAGATTCGCTCGCTCGGCGCCAAGGTCGGCCTGGCTGTGAACCCACCCACTTCCATCAAACTGGTCGAGCCATTTCTCGATCAGATCGACCTGCTGCTGGTCATGACGGTAAATCCCGGCTTCGGTGGCCAGCCATTCATCGAGGAGATGCTGCCCAAGATCCAACAGGCCGCCGCCTGGCGCCATGAAAAGAATCTCTCCTACCGAATCGAGGTCGATGGCGGCATCAACTTCACCACCGCCGTCGAGTGCGCCCGCGCGGGCGCCGATACGTTCGTGGCCGGCACCGCCCTGTTCGCTCGGCGCCAACTGAAACGCGCCGTGGAAAAAATGCGGAAGCTGGTGATCGCGAATTCACCGGAGGGCGGCGCGCGGGAAAAGGGGTGACCGGCCAGGCGCCCACCGGCGCCGGGCCGTGCGGGTGAATCCCGGCCGGAACCCATCCTTACCCTCCGGCTCCCGCTTTCGCCGCAAGCCCGTCCTCCCGGCCACCCGTCACTCCGGATCAAAGCCCCAGTTCCGCGCGAACCTTTTTCACCCCGGCCACCAGATTCTGCAGCTTTTGCCGGGCCGCCCAGCGGGCGGTCTGGCTCAGCCCGCAGTCGGGCGCGAAGGAAAGCCGGTCCGCCGGAGCGTGCTTCAGGCAGGCACGAACGCGGCTGGCCACCTCGTCCACCGTCTCCACGTAGTAGCTCTTCACGTCGATGATGCCGACCGCGACATCCCGGCGGCGGGCGATCTCGCCAATGACCTCGAGTTCAGCGAACTCGCGACTGGCCATTTCGACGTGGATTTCGTCCACCTCAAGATCAAGGAAGGCGGGAAACATCGGCGCGTAACGGCGCGGCCCCACGGCTCTGCCCTTGTAATTGCCAAAACACAGGTGAGTCGAGAGATGACACCGGCCCACCACCGGCGCCACGGTGCGGTTGAAGATGTCCACAAAACGCTTTGGATCCTCGCGATGCGCGTAACAACTCATGGAGGGCTCATCAACCGTGATCTCCCGGCACCCCGCCCGCACCAGCGCCTCCAGTTCGCCCCGCACCAGAGGCAGCAGTGCCTCGGCCAGGGCGTACCGGTCGGGATATCGCTCGTTGGGTACCAACCGCCCGCTGAGCGTGTAGGGCCCGGGGACACTGGCCTTCAGGGTGAGATGCGACAAGCCGGCCGGGTAGGAAGCGGCGACGATCCGCTCCAGGCGCTGAAAATCCTCGACGGTGCCAAGGCCGCGCGGGGCACGGAGTTCGCCGGTCACCTTGTGCCGCCCACGCTGATCGTGCGCCGGCGGACCAAATCGGCGCGGCGGCGCGGACTCCAATTCAATGCCCTCGAGGAAGCCGTAGAACGAGAGGTTGAAATCCAGCCGGGTCTGCTCGCCGTCGGTGATGACATCGAGCCCGGCTCCGACCTGATCCCTCACGGCCGTTGCCACCGCGTCATCGATCAGTTCCGCGCGGTCCGTTTCGCCAAACCGGTCCAGGTGCTGGCAGGCCAGTTCCAGCCAGCCCGGGAAGGGATAACTGCCGACCACGGTGGTGCGCAAAGGACGTTCTTTCATGGTTTGAAAAAGTGTGGACGCCGGCCGGGGCGGGTTCAATCGAAGATGATCGTGCGGTTGCCGCACAGGAAAACGCGCTGCTCGAAGACGAGCTTGAGCGCCCGCGCCAGCGCGATCTTCTCCACGTCGCGGCCAGCCTGGGCCATGTCCTGCGGGCTGTGGGTATGGTCCACGGGCAGGACCTCTTGCACGATGATCGGGCCTTCGTCGAGCTGTTCGGTAACGAAGTGAGCGGTGGCACCAATGATCTTCACGCCGCGGTGGAAGGCCTGAAGATAGGGTTTGGCCCCGGCAAAGGCGGGCAGGAAGGAGTGATGGATGTTGATCAGGCGGCCGGTCAGGGGCCGGACAAAGCCCGGCGTGAGGATGCGCATGTATTTCGCCAGGACGATGTAGTCCGGATGCAGGGGCTCGAGCAACTCCCACAGCCGACGCTCATGTTCCTCGCGCGCCAACCCTTCGTGCGAGCGCCAATGGAACGGCACCTCGAAGCGGGCAGCCAGCGGCCCGAGGTCTGAGTGGTTGCTGACCACCGCCAGCAGCCGGGCGTTCAACTCGCCAAAAGCGTGGCGCACCAGCAGATCGGCCAGGCAATGGTGCTCGCGCGAGACCAGAACAACGATGCGCGGCGCCGTCAACGGACGCACCCGCACCTCGGCCCCGGCGGGCAGGACCTCGCGGCACTCGGCCTCGATACGGGTGCCATCCGGCGCCCCCGTAAACTCGGTGCGCATGAAGAAGCGGCCGGTTTCGCGATCCACGAACTCGTGGTTGGCCGTGACGTTGCACCCGTGACGCAACAGCACGCCGGTAATGCCATGCACCAGCCCGGGGCGATCCGGGCATTCCACCAGCAACACGGTCAGGCTCATGCGCGACCTCCCACGGCCTGGTAGAGACGCGCCAGACGATGGGCATGCTCATCGTAGGCCGACTCGAACAGAGCCGCAGCCTTTTCCGCGCCGACCACGGCACCGGCGGTGAGCACCTTGGGCGGCTGGCCGGCACGGGTCAGCCGGGCGGCGACTTCGGCCTTGAGCGCGTTCACCAGCAGGCACCCGCCCACGGTGGAGCCGGGGGCGACCGGCGTCTCCAGGCCGTCGATTCGCACCATGGCGTCGCCCACGGGCGCCCCGGTGTCGAGCACGAGATCGGCGAAATCCTGAAGCTTGCGGCCGGCCGGATGCCGGCTGGTGCTGGCCTCGGAATGCCGACGGCTGATGAGGGCAACGACCTTCATGCCATGCCGGCGAAAGCCCTCGGCCATTTCGATGGGCACGACGTTGCATCCACTCGAGGAGATGACGAGCGCCGCGTCGCGGGAGGAGAGGTCGTAGTTGCGCAAAATGCGCTCGGCCAGCCCGGCAACATTTTCCAGAAACATCGCCTGGCGCTGGCCATTGGCTCCCACAACGAGATTGTGGAAGCTGAGGGACAGCTCGACGATCGGATTGAAGCCGGGAAACGATCCGTAGCGCGGCCACATCTCCTCGACCAGAATCCGGCTGTGGCCGGAGCCAAAGAGATGCACCATGCGGCCGGCGAGAATGGTGTCGGCAAACCAGTCGGCCGCCCGTTCAAGGGCGGGGATCTGACGTTCCACCACGGAGATCAGCTCGCGGCATCGGGCCAGGTAATCGGCGCTGGGCGTCATCGTGGACGCGAGCCTAAGCGGCACGGGCGGTGGAGGAAAGGAATAAGCCGGGCGGCGCCGGGCCGGCTCACTCCAACGTGAACCACTGGGCTTCGACGCGCCGATTCTGTTCGTGGTCCATCCCGAGGGGTTCGTCCCAGCCGCGTCCCACAGCATCGAGTCGCTGGGCATCGACGCCGTAGCGGTCAATGAGGAGCCGGCGGATCTCGTTCGCGCGGGCCTTGCTGAATTCGACAGCGCGTAGCGCCATCTGCCGCACGTACGGCTCGCCGCCCTGTTTGCGGAACTCCTCGATCCGGGAGGTGTCCACGTGACCGCGCAGGAGAATGGTGGAGCCCGGGCTGACCTGAAGCAGCCGCCGGATGGCCTCGAGGTTTTTCAGGTTGTCGGGGTTGTTGGTGTCGAGATTGGAGGAGTTGGGTGCGAACAGGAACCGGATGTCCTTGCTCAGGAGCGGATCGGTCTCGACCGGCCCGGCCGGGCTGGAACGGATGGGGGCGATGGCGATCTTCTGATCCTTGAATGCGCCCGATTGCTCGAGGGTCTTCAAATGCTGGAGATCGAGAAAGCGCTCGGCGTCGATGGGGTCCTTGATGAGTTGGGGGCCGTAGGCATAAACGGCCGACTGGTAAATGCCGCCGAAGCTGCCGGCAGCATCGATGGCCCCGGAAAAGAAGGCGAGGTTCTCGGGCAGGTTCGCGAAGTGAATTTTTGCCAATTCGGCCCGGGTCTGTTCCCGATCCCACTTGAACGCCTGGCCGATGAGGTCGTAGTAGGCCGTGGGGTTGTCGCGCACGGCACGATTGCCCTCGAGCAGGCCGTGGACAAGCCCGGCGACCATTCTTGGGTGTTGCTGAGCAAAGCCCTTGTTCACGATCAGGATGTCCGCCACGATCAACACGTTCCTGCTCGTGCTCAAAAGGTGAGCCCTGCCCCCGCTCTGCTCCACCGTCTCCGTCGTCTTCGGCGCCCAGGTAACGCAGCCGGCGAGGAGTTGCCCGCCCGCTTTGACATCGCGTGCGAAAAGGTCGGCCGCGGCGAAGGCGTCGGTGCAGAAAACAAGGTTGAGCTTGTCCGGCACCGGCGGGGTGTTGAGATCGGGCAGCATGTTGATACCCAGGCCGGCCTCCTGCGCCAGGTAGCGGATGAAGAAGTCGGCCTCCGTAAACTGGGCAGTGGCCAGCGTGCGTCCCTTGAGAGCATTGACTCGTTTGATGTCGCTGCGCACCACCACGCCATCGGCCCCCCGGGAGAAGCCGATTTGCGCCGGCACGACGACCTGAAACTGCTTTCCGTAAATGGCCAACACGTCCACGGTGGTGGCGCTGGCCGCCATCTTGCCGCTGTTGAGGGCCGACCAGCTTTCCTCCTCGCTGAGTTTGATGGCCAGTTTGAATCCGTGCTTCTTGAAGAAGAAGGAGTCTTCGTTGGGGGCAAGCCCCCCGTTGGCCACAATCAGCCCGGCATAACCGGGATACTCGCTCAACTCGATTTCTACGACATTGTCCCTGGGCTGATAAGCCCCCGGCGCCGCCAGCTTGGGCACCTCGGTCTGCGTTTCCACAAGCTCCTTGGCCGCCACCACCTCGGCGAGGGCGGCCGTCGCCGGCGAACCCGGCACCGAGGTCGATGAAACCGGCGTGCGGCCACCCGGCTTGGGCGCCAAGGCCGGCCACCACTTCCAAACACCGAACCCGACGACGCCCAGGAACAGGACGGTGAAGACGATCTTGCCTCGAGTAGTCATGGAAACCTCAGGTTTGGGCCGCCCGAAGTTGGCGAACGAATTGTTCCGGATCGTCCGGCGAAACCACCACGGTCCGCCCGACCAGGCGCACGACCACGGTGCGATGCAGGTCCGTGACATAGGCGCGAAACGCGCCGAGCGTCCGGCTCCAGAAGAAACCGGTGAAGCTGAACAATCCGCCGTTGCCGCAGGTGCGGATCGCATTGCTCAGGGCGCGGGGCCGGACCTCCACCGTCTTCATGCCGGTCAGTGGGATATGCGTGTCCCACAGCGGCCGGTGCACGACCAGGTCGCCGCCCCTCACGGTGTAACCGCGCACGGCAAACACGCCGCAGATTCCGAGGAGGAACACGGGGATCAGCATCACCGGCCAGCGGACCGCGGACGGAAGGTTGGAACTGGCCCCCACCCAAACGGGCACCAGCAACAGAAGCAAGGTGGCGAGACTCGACGTCCCGACCAGCAAGCGACCCCACGGGGCTTTGAATTGCGGGCGTGCGCGCATGAGGCGCCTCACTTTTCGGCGATCTTCTGGCGCTCGGGCGGCGGCGCGGCGGCGGCGCTACTCGCCGCAGCTTCGGGTTGCACCATTCCCATCTTCTTCTTGTACTCGTCGAACAACATCTTGCCCCGCATCCGGCGCGCCTCCTGTTGGCGGGCGATGCCAGAACCCATCTCCTTGGCCAGGTCGAGCGTCGCGCGCATCTGTCCCTCGCCCGAGGCGGCGGACTGCCGCAACTGCTGCATCGACTGGGCCATCTCGCCGCCCATCATGCCCTGCAGCTCGGTGATGGAACTTTTCATCATGGTGGCAAGGCCCTCAAGGGAACGGCCAATGGCGACCTTGGCTTTGACGGCCTCGAACTCGCGCTGGAACCGCTGAATCTCGCGCAGGCTCTGGGCGATGATCTCGGTGTTTTGCTGGTAGAGCTGTTCGAGGTTCTGAAGCTGGGCACGATTCTCGGCCAGATCCTGTTCGCGCATGGCCAGTTCCTCGGCGTAATGGGCGCCGTTGGCCTCGTCGTTGGCGGCGGCAGCGGCCTGAAGAAGGCTTTGCAATTCCTCGCGCTGGCGCTCCTCGCGTTTGATCTGATCCTTGAGCAGGGCGATCTGCCCGGCCAACTGGCCGTTGGCGTAGTGCGCCTTGTCCGCCTTGGCGCGGGCGTCGCGGATGCCGCGCTCGACCACGGCCTGGTTGATGGCGTCCGTTTCGGTGGCTTTCTCGGCCATGAGGCCCAGCCAGATGAAGACTCGTTTGAGGGCTCTGAACATAGGGCGGAGTTTTAGCGGGTTTCTTTTTCCAACAGAATCTTTTCTTCGAGGATGAATCCGAGTTTCTGATCAAGCTGGGCTTCATCGGCTGCGCCCACCACGGTCACTCCCAGCTTCTTGAGCGGGGCGAACACCTTGGCGTCGATGTCAAACGCGACGAAGTGGACGAGCACCGCGGCATCCCCGGCCGCCGCCTGTTTCTGCAATCCGGGCAAAACCTTCGCCGGGTCGGGGCCAACCGTGTTGGCGCCGTCGGTGATCACCAGCACGTGCTTTTCGGACATGGGCGACGCCAGAAGGGCGCGGCCGGCCGCTTCGAGGGCGGCGCCCAGAGGAGTGCCGGCGCCAGGGCCGGGATAATTCTTCACCCATTGGCGAATGGCCTCGGTCCGGGCGGGACCGAGCGGCACCACTTCCTTCGCCCCTGTGCCTTCGAAGACATACAGACCGGCGTGAATCGTTCGGGAAGACGCGGCGACCGTTTTGTCGTGAGCTTCGAGCCGCCGCACGACGTTCAGCAGGGCGCGGTTGGCGATCAGATACTTCGGCTCCTCGCGACCGTCCCGAGTGCGCACCGGTTGCTTCATGCTGCCGGAGTTGTCGTACACGATAGCCACGGCCACGCCGCGCCGGGCGGCGTGGACGACGCCCGCCCCCCACGTCAGCAGAGCGACCAGCCAGCCAGCCACCCCAGCGTTCCGGACGGCTCGTAACGGTGTGACTCCCATGGGTCGATTCGGTTTCGGCGTTGTCATCGTGCGCCTTGTTTGCGAGGAGTGTCAATCTATCCTTGGGCTCGGCCCCGGTCGCACCACCCCAATGCGGTGAGTTGGGTTTTGTGTCGCCCGCCGGACCGCACGAGGACAAAATCAACCGCAGTGCCCGACATGACCTCACCCTTACCACGCCGCTCATTCCTGCAATGCATCCTTGGAGCCGGCGCAACTTTCGCCCTGGGAGGACCGCTCCGCGCCGCCGAACCGAATCCGCCCCACGGACCGCTCAAAGCGGTCATCATCGGTCACACCGGCCGCGGCAATTATGGACACGATCTGGACCTTGCCTTTGCCGGCCAGCCCGGCCTCGAGGTGGTGGCCGTGGCGGACCCGGTCGAGGCGGGCCGCGCTCAGGCGGCGCGGCGCTCGGGTGCGCTGCGCCAGTACGCCGACTATCGTGAGATGCTGGAACGAGAGCGGCCGCATCTGGTCAGCGTGGCGCCGCGCTGGACGGATCAGCACCACGCGATGATCCGCGCCGCCCTGCAAGCCGGAGCCCACGTGTATGCCGAGAAGCCGTTCACCCGCACGCTGGCCGAGGCGGATGAATTGCTCGCGCTGGCCCGCTCGTTAAACCGGAGGATCGCCGTCGCCCACCAAATGCGCCTGGCCCCCGCCGTGTTGCACCTGAAGCGGCGGATCGACGAGGGCTTGATCGGTGCACTGCTCGCCCTGCACGGCCACGGCAAACAAGATGCCCGCGCCGGCGGCGAAGACCTGGTGGTGCTCGGCACGCACGTCTTTGACCTGATGCGGTTCTTTGCCGGCGAGCCCCAGTGGTGCTCGGCCAGCATCCGCCAGCAGGGGCGCGAGATCACCCTCGCCGACGCGCGCCGCGCCACCGAGGACATCGGCCCGGTTGCCGGCGACGAGATCGAGGCGCAGTTCGCCTTTGCCAGCGGCGTCACCGGATCGTTCACCTCACGCGCCCGGTTGCGGGACACGGCCGGGCCCTGGGGGCTGCACCTGCTGGGCAGCAAAGGAACCGTGCGCGTGCTCATGGATATATTCCCGCGCGTCTATCTCAAGCAGACCGGCGCGTGGAGCTCCGGCGGAGCCGACGACGCCTGGCGGCCCCTGGCCGACGATCCCGGCTGGCAGGTGCCGGAGAGTGAACGCGGTTTTTTTCACGCCAATCGTCGCGTGGTCAGCGACTGGCTCGAAGCCATCCGCCAGGGGCGCGAACCGGTGTGCAGCGGGGCCGCGGCCACCGGGGCGCTCGAAATGGCCATGGCCATCTTCGCCGCAGGGTTGAGCCGGAGCCGGGTCCAGTTCCCGCTCGCACGGCGCACCCATCCCCTGGACGGCGAATGAAGAAACGACGTCTCAAACCGCGCGCGCCCTCCGCCGGCGCGTCTTGAACAGTTCGAGCTGCGGCTCGCGCAACAACTGGTAGTGCTTGAGCAGGCGAATGACCTGCAGCACATCGGAGCGATGGTAATGCCGATGGCCTTCAACGGCCTCCACCAGATCAGCCAGGACGGTGCGGAACTCCAGGACGGCATCCACTCCCCGGCTTCGGAGGAATTCCACGCTCTGTTGCCGGGCCGATGTCCCCTGCGGCAGGGCCGGCGCAACCAGCACTTTGAGCACCGGTCCTTCGCCCGGCACCAGGCGCGCAACCGGGCCCGACACCGCCGGCGCGGCAAATCGCACCAGCT
>DATLZF010000019.1:0-3450 GCA_035574135.1 Candidatus Methylomirabilota bacterium | reverse complement strand
GAAGCTGACCCGCCGCTGCCTTGCCGCCCTCCGCGCGGTCATGCGGCCGGACGGCTTCAACGTGGGCGTGAACCTCGGCAAGGTGGCCGGTGCCGGCATCGCCGAGCACCTGCACATCCACGTCGTTCCCCGCTGGAACGGAGACACCAACTTCATGCCCGTGCTCGCCGGCACCACGGTGGTGCCGCAGGCGTTGAAGGAACTGGCGGCGCAACTCCGCGCCGCGCTCGCCGCCGACGCCACACCTGCGGCGTGAGCCGCTCCAACCATGCCCACCGAGACCCTGCATTTCGACAACGCGCGCCTGGCGCAACAACTCATTGCCAACGACCCCAAGAACCTGCTCGCGGTGGAAGAGGCCTTCGGCGTCAAAGCCACCGCCCGCGAGGGCTGGATCAAGCTGGATGGCCCGGCCGAGAGCGTCGAGCAGGCGCGGGAACTGTTCCAGTTGCTCGAAGCCGCGCAGAAAAGTGGCACAAACGTCCGCCAGCGGGAATTCAGCCAGGCCCTGGAGATCGTGAAAAACGAGGGGGCGACCGCGCTGCGCGATCTCTACGCCGAACGCATTCAAACCTCGCCCCGCAAAGCCCACATCCAGCCCCGTACCACCGGGCAGAAGCGCTATGTCGAGGCCATCCGCAAGTTCGATGTCGTGCTGGGCATCGGACCTGCGGGCACCGGCAAGACCTACCTGGCCATGGCCATGGCGGTGGCGGCGTTGCGGGAGGACAAGGTGTCCCGCATCATTCTCACCCGGCCGGCCGTCGAGGCGGGCGAGGCGCTCGGTTTCCTGCCCGGTGACCTCTACGAAAAGATCGATCCCTATCTGCGCCCCCTGCACGACGCGCTGCACGACATGCTGCCCGCCGAGGAAATCCTCAAGCACCGGGAACGCGGGGTGATCGAGATTGCCCCGCTCGCCTACATGCGGGGTCGCACGTTGAACAACTCGTTCGTCATCCTCGACGAGGCCCAGAACGCCACCACCGAGCAGATGTACATGTTCCTCACCCGGCTCGGCTACGGCTCGAAGGCGGTGATCACCGGCGACCCAACCCAGATTGATCTGCCGTCGCACAAGCAATCCGGCCTCATCGAGGCGTGCCGCGCGCTGCGTCACACCGAGGGCATTGCGATCGTCGAGTTCCATCGCCGCGACGTGGTGCGGCATCCACTGGTGCAGCGGATCATCTCCGCCTATGAGGCGCATCGGCAACCGGTGAAATGACCTCCGAACTGCGTCTGCGCAACCGCCAGCGAACGCGTGCCGTGGACCTGCGTCGGTTGCACCGCCTTGTCCGGCACCTGCTGCGAGAGCACCTCGCCTGCGCCCAGTTTGAACTGGGGCTCCACCTCGTCACCGGCGAGGAGATGGCCCGGGTCAACGAACAGTTCCTCGGCCACGCAGGCTCGACCGATGTGATCACCTTCGACCACCGCGAGGGGGCCGAAGGTCCCTTGTATGGCGAACTTTTTGTTTCGGTGGATGATGCCGTGTCCCAAGCGCGGTCGTTCCGCACCACCTGGCCCTCCGAACTCATCCGCTACATCATCCACGGCCTGCTGCACCTGCGGGGCCACGACGATCAAGACCCGGCCGCGCGCCGCGTCATGAAGCGGGAGGAGAACCGCCTGCTGCGCGCCCTGGCTCGCGAGTTCGAACTCGCCGCCATCGCCCGCCGGCCAACGCGACTCCGCTCCCGCGCGGCCGCGAGGCGGGGAGAATGATCGCATGGACGAGCGGACCACGGGTTGCATCCTCCGCGTCCGGGAGTTGACCGAAACAAGCCTGATCGTGCACTGGCTCACGCGGGACCTGGGCCGTCTGGCCACCGTGGCCAAGGGCGCGCGGCGCCCCAGGTCGGCCTTTCACGGCAAACTGGATCTGTTTTATCAGGCCGATCTGAGCCTGGCCCGCAGCCGCCGCGGCGATCTGCACACGCTGCGCGAGGTGGTGTTGCGCGAGACGCATCCGGCCCTGCGCCGCGACCTGGGGCGGCTGCAACAGGCCGCCTATGCCGCCACCCTGCTTGAGGAAACCACCGAAAGCGGGGCCCCGGTGCCGGAGTTGTTCAACCTGTTCACCTCCTTCCTCAGCCACGTGTGCACTGCGGAACCGAGCGCCGTTACGACACTCGCTTTCGAGGTCAAGCTGCTCGCTGCTCTCGGACTCCAGCCGGGGTCGGGGGAGACGCAAGGCCTGTCCCCCGGCACGCGCCGATCGCTGGAGGCACTGGGAGGACCCGACTGGGAGATGGTCTCGAGGCTTCAGTTGAACGAATCACAAATCGCAGAGGCCGCGCGCTTTCTCTTTCGCTTCCTCGACCACCATGTCGGCCGGGTGCCGTCCGTCCGCGCCGCGGCGCTCGGCGGGCGGTGACCGGAGTGGCGCGCCCCGGTCGTCCGCCGGAGCCGCCGGCCAATTTCCCGGATTGCGGCCGGGAATCCGGTGCGGTAGCGTGCCAGGCCTATGACGTTGACGGAAAAAATTCTGGCCCGGGCCGCCGGCAAGGCCAGGGTCCAGGCGGGCGACAACATCTGGGTGAACGCCGACATCCTGATGACGCACGACGTGTGCGGACCCGGCACCATCGGCGTGTTCAAGCGCGAGTTCGGCAAGACCGCCCGGGTGTGGGACCGCCACCGGGTCGTCATCATCCCGGACCATTACATCTTCACCGCCGACTCCAAGTCCAACCGCAACGTGGACATCCTGCGCGAGTTTGTGCGCGAGCAGGACATCACCTACTTCTACGACGTGATCGACGATGCCAACGGCAAGTGGGTGTTCGATCCCGCGAAGGGCCATTTGCAACGGCAGTATGGCTCGCGTTATGCGGGCGTTTGCCACACGGCGTTGCCCCAAAAGGGCCACACGCGACCGGGCGAGATTCTCTTCGGCACCGATTCGCACACCTGCATGGCGGGGGCGTTCAACCAGTTCGCCACGGGCATCGGCAACACGGATGCCGGCTTCGTGCTGGGCACCGGCAAGCTGCTCATCAAGGTGCCGGAGACGATGCATTTCCGGCTCGAAGGCCGGTTGCAGCCCGGCGTGATGGCCAAGGATGTCATCCTGCATGTGATCGGCGAAATCGGTTTCGACGGCGCAACGTATCGCGCGATGCAATTCGACGGACCCGGCGTGGCGTCCTT
Organism: Candidatus Methylomirabilota bacterium; assembly: GCA_035574135.1. GTDB lineage: Bacteria > Verrucomicrobiota > Verrucomicrobiia > Limisphaerales > DATLZF01 > DATLZF01. The sequence continues at coordinate 294 of DATLZF010000019.1, read as the reverse complement.
GTCGATGGACGACCGCATGACCATCGCCAACATGGCCATCGAGGCCGGCGGCAAGAACGGCATCTTTGAGTTCGACGCGCAGACGCAGGCCTACGTGGACCACCGCACCCGGCTCAACGGCACCAAATCCACCTACGAGCCGGTCGAGCGCGACGCGGCGGAGAAGTTCGTTTACGAATCGGTGGTGGATCTGTCGAAGCTCGAGCCCACTGTCGCCTGCCACCCCGACCCCGGGCAGCGCAAGCTGGCGCGCGAATTGGAGCACATCAAGCTGGACCGTGCCTACATCGGCTC
>DATLZF010000018.1:0-3078 GCA_035574135.1 Candidatus Methylomirabilota bacterium | reverse complement strand
GGCCGGGGACGAACGCGCGGCGCGCCTCTACCAGACCCTCGGCGTGTATCTCGGCTATGCCATCGCGCACTACGCGGAGTTCTACGACTTCCGTCACCTGCTCATCCTCGGTCGCGTCACGAGCGGCCCCGGCGGCGAGATCATTCTCGATCACGCCAAACGAGTCCTGGCGGCGGAGTTCCCGGAACTGCCCGTCCGATTTCACATGCCGGATGAGAAGGAAAAACGGCACGGGCAGGCCATCGCGGCGGCGAGCCTGGCGATGCTGACGCGCGTTGCCCCATCGAATGGTTGAAGGGTTGAACGCTTCCATGATGGCGAGGTTTCCAAGCGGTACGGAATGCGAGAAGCCGCCCGGACCTGTCACCGCGCGCCCCTGCGCCACGGCCACGCGGCAACGATGCAACCCACCATCGCACTCGGGCCCCCCATGAACCCCTACGAACAACTGGTGGCCGCTTACGGGCGGATCCTCGAAGACGGCAAAGCTTATCAACTGGGCGGCTTCACGCCGCTGCCGCGCCCAACTCTCAAGCCCGACGCGCCAAAGGCTCTCATCTTTTCCCCCCACCCGGATGACGAAGTCATCATCGGGGCCCTGCCGCTGCGGTTGATGCGCGAAGCCGGGATGCGCGTGATCAACGTCGCCGTCACCCAGGGCAGCAATCGGGCCCGGCAGGCCGAGCGCTGGCAGGAGCTGACCGCCTGCTGCGAACACATCGGATTCGGCCTGATTCAGACCCGCGAGGGCGGGCTGGAGGGCATCAATCCAAAATCACGCACCGCCCATCCGACGCAGTGGCAGGAGTCCGTGCGACGGATTGCGGAAATCCTGGCCGCGGAAAGGCCGCACAGCATCTTCTTTCCCCACGATCGGGACTGGAACAGCACGCACATCGGCACTCACCATCTGGTGGTGGACGCCCTGAAGCAACTCGGCCCGGCCTTCTCCTGCTACACCCTCGAAACCGAGTTCTGGGGCGCGATGGATGATCCGAACCTGATGGTCGAGTGCAGCGCGCACGATCTGGCCGACTTGCTGACGGCGCTGTCCTTCCATGTCGGCGAGGTGCGGCGCAATCCCTACCACGTGCGCACGCCGGCGTGGATGATCGACAACGTGCGGCGCGGCTGCGAGCTGGTGGGCGGCCAGGGGGGGGCGGCCCCGAACTTCGCCTTTGGCACCCTTTACCGTCTGCGGCGCTGGCAGGACGTCGGGTTTCAACCCATCCTGGCCCGCGGCCGCTTTCTCGCCAAAGAGGAGCCGGCGGACCGGGTGTTTGCGGTTTGAACCGACTTTTCCCTTTCCCCCGGCCCGGCGCTTGGCCAGCATCCGGCCGTTCTATGGACATCCGGAACCTGGCGGACGCCCCGCCGTTCATCACCAAAGACGGCTCCGAAATCCGCGAGCTGCTGGCGCATCGCAATTCGGCGATCCGCCACCAGAGCCTGGCCGAGGCGCGGTTGCCGGTCGGCGCCGCCACGCAGGAGCATTACCACATCAAGACCGAGGAGATTTACTTCATCACCCGCGGCCAGGGGCGGATGCGCATCGAGGACGAGACCGCGGAGGTCAAAACCGGCGACGCCATCGCCATCCCCCCCGGCAAGCGGCACAAGCTCTGGAACACCGGCGCGGAACCGTTGACCCTGCTGTGCTGCTGCTCGCCGTGTTACGAGCACAGCGACACCATCATCACCGAGTAACCCACCCCGCGCCATGTCGTCGCCCCGCCACGTTCGCCTGTTCATCAAGCCCTTCTGCCCTTGGTGCCACGAGGTCATGGACTGGCTCAACAGTCACGGCATCGCCTACGAAAAGCTCGATGTCACACACGACGACGACGCGCGGCGGGAGATGGTCGCCCTTTCCGGCCAGACGCTGGCGCCCGTCATTGAAGTCGATGGCGCCGTGTTGGCCGATTTCGGCGCCGACGAACTGGCCGAGTGGTGGCAGAAGATGGGCTTCCCCGCTGCGTGACACCGCCCCGAGCGCCCGGCTTTCCTCCGATGACCTGCGACACCGTTCCCTCCCCGCCCAGGTCCCGCATCCCCTCCTGGCTGCGGCTTGCGCTGCCCACTTCGAGCGCCTTCGCTCGCACACGCAATCTGCTGGATGATCTGGGGCTGCACACCGTCTGCGAGAGCGCGCGCTGCCCCAACCACTGGGAATGCTGGAGCAAGGGCACGGCCACGTTCATGATCGCTGGCGACCGGTGCACACGCGCATGCGGCTTCTGCGCCGTGAGCACGGCCAAACCGCTCCCGTTGGACGCCGACGAGCCGCAGCGCGTCGCCGAGGCCACCGCCCGTCTGGGGCTTCGCCACGTCGTCATTACTGCCGTGGCCCGCGACGACCTGGCCGATGGCGGGGCCATGCATTTCCGCCGCACCATCGAAGCCGTGCGCACCCGCAACCCGGGGATCATCATCGAGGTGCTCGTGCCCGACTTCCTGGACAACGACGCGGCCATCGAAGCCGTGCTGGCCGCCGGGCCGCACATTTACAATCACAACCTGGAAACCGTGCGGCGGTTGACACCCTCCGTTCGGCACCGCGCCACCTACGACCGTTCGCTCACCGTCCTGCGCAAGGTGAAGGACCGGCGCGGCGACACCATTTACACCAAGTCCGGCCTGATGCTCGGGCTGGGCGAGACGGAGGCGGAGCTCCTGCAGGCTTTGGCCGACCTCCGCGCCGCCCGCTGCGACATTCTCACCCTCGGACAATACCTTCAGCCCACCCTTCGGCACCTGCCGGTGGTCGAGTTCATTCCCCCGGCGAGGTTCGAGGAATACGGCGAGCGGGCGCGGGCCATGGGCTTCCTCCACGTGGCCAGCGGCCCAATGGTGCGCAGTTCCTACCACGCGGATGAGTTTTCGCCGGCAGCCCATCCGGATCGCCCGTAGCGGTTCGGCAAATCGCGGCACCCCCACGGCGGGGCCGGCGGACGCCTTGGCACGGCAAGCACCGCTGGGCCCGGGTTACAACCCGCCATCCGTCACCGCTCCCAGGTGGGCGGAGCTGACCAATTTGGCATACTTGGCCAGCACGCCCCGGGTATAGCGCGGCGGGGG
>DATLZF010000017.1:0-2430 GCA_035574135.1 Candidatus Methylomirabilota bacterium | reverse complement strand
GGACCGGCTGCTCTCCATTCTCGGCCCCACCAGCGATGTGCCCCTGGACCCCGGCACCAAGGGGAAGGTTCTGGTGGTGGACCCGAAATGGGATTTCGTGGTGCTCGACATCGGAGAGCGCGAAAATCTGCGCGCCAACGGCGTCATGATGGTTCACCGCAACGGCAAACTCGTGGCCAAGGTCCGCATCGTCAGCGTGCAGGGCACGCGCAGCATTGCGAACATCCTGCCCGGGTGGAAGCTGGACGAGGTGCTTGAGGGCGACACGGTCTTTTACTGAGATGAAGAAACCGTCCCCTGCCCGGATTCTCTGGCTGCTGCTGCTGGCGCTGGCCGGTTTGGCCGGAGGGGGCTGTGAAACACCCGAGCAGACGCAGAACCTCTCCGAAAGGCCATGGAACAATCCACGGGGATGGGAAACCGGCCTGCCCGGCCGCATGAACGAAGGGCGCTAGGGCGCTCGCCGGCTAAAGCGCTGCGCTCGAGATGGCCACTCGAAGGATGGCCGACCTGCCCGGAGCCAGCGTGAGCTTGTTTTTCCCCACGTTCCCGGATTCCACGCACAACATCCGCCGATAATCCTCACTGCCCAGATCGGGCATTTGCTGCGATTTTGTCATCCAGGGATTCCACACCACCGTGGAGGCTGAGCCGCTCTTCTCAATGCGAATGCGCCGGCTCAGTTTTGGATCGATGATCTCCACCGTCCCCGAGGCATCTTCGTAAACCCGATCCGTTTCCCCGGTAATCCGCACCGCCTCGGCCGAATCAACCTTCGCGGTGAAATTGTCCGTCTTATCCAGGTAACGCGCCCCTTGGAGCCCCGCCACTGACACCGCCGCCACATCGCCCACGGCGAAATAGGTATGGAGACAGTTCTCGAAGCTGAAGTTCGAGTCCGGGGAAGCGTTGGTGATGATCAATTCGAGGGTCAACGCATCGGTCACCGTCACGACGTAATTGGCCCGAAACGGCGGCCAGGTGGCGCTTTCGGCCGTTTCCGGCAGCCGAAAACGCAGGCTGACGCCGCCGTCCGGCACCGTCGCCGCCTCATGCAATTCCCATTCGGACGTGCGAGCGAAGCCGTGCATCGACTCCCCCTCGCGGGCACCGAACCAGGGAAACACAATGGGCACCCCGCCCCGAATCGGTTGCCCGGCCATGAATCGGCTGAACCGGCTGGTGAAGAGCAGCGGCGGCTCTCCCTTGCGCTGGAAGTCGGTGACGTGGGCGCCATGCAGATAAATCTCGGCCGTGCTCCAATCGGTTGTGACCTCGATCTTGGGCAATTCGCCGTTTCCTTCCAGCACGGTTACCCGACCCGGGATCTCGAACTTTTTCAAGTGCTCCGGAATATCAATGCTCACCATAGGCCGACCTCTGGGTGAGCTTATAGCGATCTGCGGGACGGCCAGCCATCTTATTTTTCGGCATCGCGCCGGGCCTCCCTGGCTTCTGCCGCTGCCGGCCGCAGGGCGACGAGGTTCAACGCACGATGGTGCGGAGCCGGAAGGCCAGGTAGGCGCTCAGCACCTCATGCCAGGGATGGGCCGTGTTCACGAGCGTGTAGTGACAGTTGTTGCGTTCGCACCCATCCCGCAGGCGCCGTTGGAAGGCCTCGACTTCGCGCAGGTAGCTCTTTCGGATCTCCGCCGGCCGCGTCAACACCTTCGGCATTTGCTCCAAGCCCTCGAACTCGACCTGGCCGGTGAACGGGAACTCCAGTTCCCACGGATCCATGACGTGAAAGACCACGACCTCGTTGCCGCCGAACCGCAAGTGCTGAATGCCCTCCAGCACCAGCGCCTCGTCGTCGAAGAAGTCGCTGATCACGATGACGAGACCCTTGCGGCGAATCTGCCGGGCCATCTCGTGCAGGACGGTGGCGACGCTGGTCTGCCTCTGGGGCTGGAAGGCGGCGAGCCGCGCCATCAAGGTGTGGAGCGTGGCCAGGTTGTCCGAGCGCGGCGCGTAATCTCGCACCACGGTATCGAACAGGCCGAGCGCCACTGCATCCCGCTGATGGAGGATCAGGTAGGCGAGGCAGGCGGCCATGACCTTGCCGTACTGAAACTTGGTCAGCCTTCCGGACCCGTAGTTCATCGACTCGCTGCCATCGAGCAGCAGGTGGGCAACGAAGTTGGTCTCCTGCTCGTATTGCTTGATGTAATAGCGGTCGGTGCGGCCCAGCACCTTCCAATCAAGATGCCGCGGGTCGTCGCCGTGGGTGTATTCCCGGTGCTGGGCGAACTCGATGGCAAAGCCGCGATAGGGCGACTTGTGCTCGCCGGCCATGTAGCCCTCGACGATGAACCGGGCACTCAAGCCCAGCGACTCCGCCCGCGAAATGGCAGCGGGGTCAAGCAATTGAGAGGGATCACCGGCAGCCACGATTTGCTCACCTCAGCTTCTGGTCCTTCGGCACCGCCT
>DATLZF010000016.1:0-6781 GCA_035574135.1 Candidatus Methylomirabilota bacterium | reverse complement strand
CCGCCACCAGCGGAATGAGCGCCGCCGATTTCAAGGCCGCCGTCGAAAGCGAAGTGAAGGCGGGCAAGACGAAGAGCCAGGCGCTGGACCTCGTCATCGCCAAACGCCCCGAGCTCTATCAGGCCTGGCGCGCCGCCAACGGCCAGCCGGCGCTGTAACTCAACCCCCGAACCTCACATCTCCGACCTCCCATGACTACCACCAACGATACGGGCTTCCTCACGCTGCCGGCCGTCCAGGCGCTCGCCGAGGGCCAGCGCGTCAAGATCACCGCCTCCGGTTGGGACTTGTGCGGCATCGCCGAAGCCTCGGCCGGTGTCGCCACCCACGCCGTCGCCGCCGGTGGCATGCTGACCGCCAAACTGTGGAGCGCGCCCGGCTCCTGGATTGTAAAGGCCAGCGCCGCCATTGCGGCCGGCGCCCGCCTTTACCCGGCCAACGGCGGACTTTTCGCCGCCACCGGCACCACCCCGTTCAACCTGGTCGCCAAGGATGCGGCCACCGCCGCCAACGACCTCATTGAGGCGCTGCCCTGCCAGGTCGGCGCGTAAGAGCCACACACCACCACCAACCACCAACGAACTAACCCGCCATGTATCCATCCTCTGGCGCCACCCTGCGCGCCGACATCAACATCAAGGTCGAAGAGGCCTCCTCCGCCGACAAGTTCTTCATCGGCGAGCGCGTCATGCCGCCCCTGCCCGTCACGGACAAGAGTGGCAGTTACCCCAAGGTCAAAATCGCCGAGGGCGAACTGCTCAGTCCCGGCTCCACGGTGCGCGAACGTTCCGGTTCCTATGGACGTGTGTCGCGCAACTGGACGACGGACACATACGACTGCATTGATCGCGGTCTCGAAGAGCCTGTCGATGACACGGACCAAAAGGACCTGGCCCGATTCTTCAACCTCGAGGTGAGCGCCGCGCGCTGGGTGCTGCGCAACATGAAGCTCGACCACGAGATTCGGGTGAAGGACGCCACGTTCAACACGACCAACTATGGCGCCGCCACCAACTCCATCGTGGCTTATACGGCGGCCAACCTGGCGACCATCGATGCGCCGGCGGACATCCTGGCGGCGATTGATCGCGTCGAAGACAAGGGCCAGGTGCCCAACACCATTTTGATTCCCAAGGCCGTCTTCAGCCGTCTGGCACTGAGCACCAAGTTGCAAAACTGGGTGCGCGGCCAGCTCAAGGGCAACGCCGAGATGCCCGTCAACGCCGAGAACATCGCCGCCTCCTTCGCCGACTACGGCATCACCCAGGTGCTCATCGGCCGCGCCCGCTACAACAGCGCCAAGAAGGGACAAGCCCCCAGTGCGGCACAGGTGTGGCCCAACACCTACATCTGGGTGGGCTACGTCAATCCGGCCGCGCGCACGCCCGAGGACGGCGGCGCCGGATTCACCTTCGTCTGGAACGCCGAGGGCGGGCTGTGGGTCTCCGAGACCTACCGCGACGAGCAACGCCGCTCGAACATGGTGCGCGTCCGGCAGCACACCGCCGAGAAAGTGACCGACGGCACCGCCGGCACGTTGATCGCCACGCAGTACGCGTAAGCGAATGAGGGCGTCGGGAGTCAGGAGTCAGGAATCAGAAGGCCGGCGCGCAGCCAGCCCCCTTCTGCATTCCGGCTCCCGGCTCCCGGCTCCTGGCCCCTGACCCATGCCCTTCGCCGAATCCGACCTCAACCTGCCGCAGGCCCAGATCGACCAGATCAAGGCGCACCTGGCCAACACCGGCCAGGAGAACGCCTTCGTGCTGCAGATGACCGAGGCCGAGGGCAAGGTCGACGACTTCACGCGCGGCTACGACGTGGCCGACACGCTGCGCCGCCGCCTGTGGCGCGCCCTGGTCAACTACCAACTTTGGGCGCTCCTGCAATCCATCCCGCCCGCCGTCGAATCGGCCTACAAGGAGGCCATGCAGGAACTCACCGACATCCGCGACGGCAGGTTTCCGCACCTGCCCCGCAAGACGCCCGCCACGGACACTGGTCTTGGCCGGGGCAACTGGGGCGGCGCGGACAAGATCGGCCTGCGCGCATGAGTGCCGACAACTTCACTCAGTCCACCGTGGCCGCGTTGACCGCGCTCAAGACGCGCATCGCCGCCGTGCAATGGGAGGGACGCGACGCGTTCGACAAGGTGGAGTTGTTTGATATGACGGACCTGCCGCGCGCGCTGCGCGAGCTCCTCACGTTCGGCAACCGCGTCTGTCTCGTCATCCTGGACTTCGAGTCCTGGGAGACGGAGACCTTCGGCCAGGAGTTGCGCGCCCACCAGACCCGTGCGCTCGAGTTGCTCATCGCGGACCGGCACTGGGGCAACCGCCAGCTCGCCCTGATCGGTGGCGATGACACCCCCGGCGCGCTGGCGCTCAAAGACCTGGTCCTGCCTGCCGTCTTCGGCCTGCTCGTCGCCGGCACCAATACCGCCTCCGGACTTTATTGCGTGCCGGGCGATGGCGAGCTCATCGAACTCCAGGACAAGGCGCGCGACGAACTGGCCGGACGCATTGTCTGGCGCCAGGGCTTGCGCATCACCGGCGGCCTGCTGCGCGCTCAACTCGGCAAGCGCCCCATCACTTGACGCCCTCATGATCAACCTCCGCAAACAAGCCACGGCCCGCGTCTGGTTCCGGCCCGGCCTGGGCGCGGCCCCGGCGCTGTCCATCAATTGCGGCGGCGCGGCCGCCGCTCCATTCCTGGCGGATCAACTCTTCCTCGGCGGCGCGACCCAGACGGTGGGCAACGCCATCGACACGACGGGCGTCACCAACCCGGCGCCCCAGGCGGTATATCAATCCCGGCGTTACGGCCCGAGTGGCGCGTCCTTTACCTACGCCATCGGCGGCCTGGCGCCTGACGTGCCATACCGGTTGCGACTCCACTTCGCCGAGATCAATGCCGGGACGATAGTCGCAGACCGGGTCACCCAGGTGCTCGTCGATGATGGGCGCGGGGTGCAACAGGACCTGGTCGATATCGTGCTCGAGACCGGCGGCACCTTCCGGGCGCTTGTGCGCGAGTTCGTGGTCGTGCCGCCCGCGGGCCAGTTGTTGCTGACGTTCAACATAGACGAGGGCGATCCCCAAATCAACGGCATCGAACTGCAGCCGGCCGCCCCCGCCTTCTTTGATCTGGGCGACGTGCAGAAGCACAAGTTCGCCCCGGACATCAAACGCGCCGCCTGGTCCAGCGCATTGAAGGGCCGACGGCTCGGCGTGCAGCAGGTGCCCTACGAGATGCATTGGCGCTGGCAGTTCACGCTCAACGAACAACTCCTCAAGGTCGCCGAGCTGCGCGGCCTCGCGGCCGGCTTCGGGCCGGCCGCCAGCCTGGGCGGCAACATCCCGACCAACACCATCGCCAACGTCGTCAAGGGCGGCTCGTACGACCTGGGCAAGCGTAATATCACGGCCCTCACGGTCGATGGGAACCCAACCCCGACCTACGTCGAGGGCGCGGACTACACGCTGGAGCGGGGGGCCGGACTTTTGACGGTGTTGGAGACAGGTGCCATCGCCGCGGGCTCAACCATCCGTTGCACCGGCGGCACGTATGATGCCGCGCCCGTCGTGTCGCTGGGCCTGCTCAAGCGCATCCTGGCCCGCGGAACCTTTAGGATCGCCGAATACGACCAGTTCGCGGAGGTGCCCAGGGAGCTGGCCGAGTTTGTCGGCCAGGGCATCCTGACCAACCTGGGCGAAGACGACGTGGATAAACCATCCGAATTCGAGCTGGAAGTGACCGCCGAAAGCGCGGTCACGGTCCAGAAACGCAAAGACTCATGACCCCGCACTTCCAACCTCACACCTCTCACCACCGCTGACCTATGGCCACCAACACAGGCGACCTCAAGAATCGCAAACAAACCACAGCCCGCGTCTGGTTCAAACGGACCGGCGCATCCGCGTTCGTCGAACTCGGCGACGTCGCCAAATACAAGAAGTCCGACGACAAGAGCTACTCGGACATCAAGGCGTCCCAGAAGGGCTTCAAGCGCCTCAATGCCAAACTGCTCAACAGCGTCACCTTGCAGTGGCAGTTCACGCTCAACGAGCAGCTCACCGAGGTGATGCGTCTCCTGGGCCTGGCCACCAAGGCGGCCGATACCGTGCAGAGCAGCGCCACCGGCCAGAGCGAGACCTTCAACGGCACCACCAAGGGTGCCACCTACTTCCTCAGCAAGAGGGACGTCAGCAGCGTGGTCATGACGACGCCGAGCGGCAAGACCGAGGGCGTGGACTACGCCGTCGAGGCGGGCATCGGCGCCATCACCATCCTGCCCGCCGGCACCATCGCGGACGGCGCCAACGTCACCATCACCTACAACTGCAACGCGGTGACGCTGGAGAACTACACCTCCCTCAAAGAGACGCGCGTCACGGGCACCTTCAAGGTTGCGGAGTATGACCAGTTCTCGGAGGTGCCCCGCGAGATCCACGACTTCGACGGGCAGATCTGGGTCAGCAACCAGGGCGAGAATGACGGCGAGAAGCCGACGGAAGTCGAGGTCACCATCCTCGTCACCAGCCCCACGCCCACCAACCAGAAGCGCGTGGATTGACTCCTGACCTATGGCAAACGCACTCTACGACAAAGGCCGCGAGGGGTTCCTCGACGGTTCCATCGACTGGGACACCCACACGATCAAGGCCGTGCTGCTGGACGGCGCCGACTACACGCCCAACCTCGCCACGCACGACAACCTCGACGACGTGCCCGCGGCCGCCCGCGTCGGCACGCCGCAGACGTTGGCCAACAAGACCGTCACCAACGGCGTGGCCGACGCCGATGACATCACATTCCCCAACGTCACCGGCGACCCCTGCGAGTACATCCTGCTCTACAAGGACACCGGCGTCGAGGCCACGTCGCGGCTGATTGCCCTGTTCGACACTGCGACCGGCCTGCCCGTCACCCCCAATGGCGGCAACATCACCGTGAGTTGGGACAACGGGGCCAACAAAATCTTCAAACTGTGATGAACTGGCAGGCCCTCAAGTCGGAACTTACCGCGGACCCGCTGGGCCGTGGCTACGCGGGCATGAGCGACGAGCAGGCGGCCGCCGCCCTCAACACCCGGAACAGAGCCAAGACCTGCCCCATCCCCTCCCAGGAACTGCTCGCCTGGGCCGGGGCCAACAATCGCCGGCGCAAGTTGCTGCTCGCCGCGGCCAACACGAGTCTCCCCGCCGACCTGCGGAATATTTGCGAGGTCGCGCTTCTCATGCTGCAACGCGACCAGGTCGAGCTCGATACCAACAAGAGCGACCGCACCGCGATGCTCAACGCGCTGGTGGCCGGCGGCGTGCTCACCACGGCCGACCGCGATGCCCTCTTCGCCCTTGCGACCAAACAAGTCAGCCGACTCGATGAGCTGGGGCTGCCCGAGGTCCACGCCGGCGACGTGGCCTACGCGCGGAGTAACAAAGTGCCCGTGAGTTGATATGCCCAACGAAATCAAAGCCAAGTTCGGCACCACGACGGTATTGCCCATCGCCTTGGCCAGCTTGGCCAGCAGCACCAGCGGTGTGGGCGTCCAGAGTGACATGGTGGACAACGAAACGCCCAGGTGGCAGCGCATCCACGTCTTCTTCAAGGTCACCACCGGCACCGGCCCGACCGCCAACAAGTCAATCCGCTTCTTCCTGCTCAAGTGCGACGACGTCGAAACGCACAACATCCTCACCGACGGCGCCAGTCAGGCCGGTGGGACCATAACCATCGAGACGGCCGATCAGGTCTATTCCGTGATTACGTCCTCGGCGTCGGACAAAACCTACCAGGGCAGCTTCGTGATCGAGAACCCAGGCCCCCAGTGGGGCATTGCCGTGGTGCAGGACACCGGCGTCGCGCTCAACGCGACCGCCACCACCCACGAACTGCGCTGGGTTGGCGAGAACCCCGAAGTGCAATAAGCGCCAGCGATGCTGCCGGCCACCAACCCCACCCAGTCCAGGCACCCCGCGCTGTGGGGTGGCCTCCTGGCCGCCTGGTCGGCCGATATGCCCGGTGCCGGCAACCGCATCGTCGAGCCCGCCAACCAGCTTCACGCAATCTGGGCGGGCCAGGACCAGCACCCCATCGTGGCCGGGCCGGGGAGGCGCGGTTTCAGGTTCGACGGCGTCAACGACACGGCCAACGCCGGCAACCGGCTGGCCACCAGTCAGCGCAGTATTGCTTTGTGGGTCATGCTCTCGGCGACCGCCGCCGACGCCGGCCTGCTGACAAAGGCATCCGACAGCGCGTTCGTCAGCGGCACCAACACATGGGGCCTGTTTTTCGACACCAACGTCGTCAACACCAGCCTTACCAACCGATTCTGCTTTATCGAGCGGCGCATCAACGGCGTCGCATCCAACTGGGCGCAGGTCTGTAGCGCCACCCAGCCCGTCATCGGACGCTGGTACCACGTCGTTGTCGTTCGCGGCGCCGGCCGCACCGAGCTCTACATCGACGGGGCGCGCGACGAGGCTTACGCCCAAAACACCACCAGCGCCCCCGGCTCCGAAACCGCCTACAACCACCACCTCGGCTCCTTCAACGGCGCCGGCGGCTGGCTCAGCGGGCGCCTGGCCGAGGTGCTGCTCTACGCCCGCGCCCTCAGCCCGGCCGAAGTCCGCATGCTGGCGAGCGGTGCCTCACCCTTGGAGCGGCGGCGACCCAACGTCACGCTTCGCACCGCCTCGGGCGTGACACTCTCGCCGACCGGCATCGCCTCGGGTGAGGCCGTCGGCACGCCCACCGTGCAGCCGGGCGCCGTCACGATCAC
>DATLZF010000015.1:0-5473 GCA_035574135.1 Candidatus Methylomirabilota bacterium | reverse complement strand
TAGTTGCCGCCGATGCCGCGAATGCAAAGACCACCCAGGGCGTGCCCTCGATTTCCCGGGGGCCCGCCGCAGCGCGGAAGATCGGGACCGTGCCCGCCCTGTTCATGGTGGGGTGAACGCGGGGAAGCGTCCTGGAGGCGTACCGCCCGCAGGGAATTTTGTTTTCGAGAAGGCGCACGCGCCTGATAAGCTTGCGGCATGTCGCGGGATGACCTCTTCGCCCCACCGCCTCCTTCGGAGGCCCGGCCGTCGGAGCCGCCCGCTGTGGAGTTCCGCACGGCCCCCCTGGCGGCGCGGATGCGCCCACGCTGCCTGGAGGAATACGTGGGCCAGACGCACATCCTCGGGCCGGGTCAGCTCCTGCGCCGCGCCATCGAGGCCGATCGCATCCAATCGCTGATCTTCTACGGCCCGCCCGGCACCGGCAAAACCTCCCTCGCTCAGATCATCGCCCAGCGCACGCGCAACAGGTTCGAGCGCCTGAGCGGGGTCGAATCCAACGTGGCCGACATGCGCCGGGTGCTGGCCGGCGCCGCCAACCGCCTCGCCAACACGGGGCAACCGACGATCCTCTTCATCGACGAGATTCACCGCTTCAACAAGGCACAGCAGGATGTGCTGCTGCCGGACGTCGAGGCCGGGGTGGTGCGACTGATCGGCGCCACCACGCACAACCCCTTTTTCTTCGTCAACTCGCCGCTCGTCTCCCGTTCCCAGATTTTCGAACTCCGGCCGTTGTCCGAGGATGAATTGTTGGAGTTGCTGCGCCGCGCGCTGAACGACGCGGAACGCGGACTTGGCCACTTGCGTATCGAAGCGGCCCCGGAAGCCCTGTGCCACCTCGCCCGCGTGGCCGATGGCGACGCCCGCAAAGCGCTGGGCGCGCTCGAAATCGCCGCCCTTACCACGACGCCGGGGCGGGACGGGGTGATCCGGCTCGATCTTGCTGTGGCCGAGCAGAGCATCCAGCGCAAGGCCATCGTGTATGACGGCGATGGCGATGCCCACCACGACACGATCTCCGCTTACATCAAGTCCATGCGCGGCGGTGATGCCGATGCCGCGCTCTATTGGCTGGCGAAGATGATTCACGCCGGCGAGGACCCCAGGTTCATTACCCGGCGCCTGGTAATCTGCGCAGCCGAGGACGTGGGGTTGGCGGATCCCATGGCCCTGATTCTGGCCCAGGCGGCGCATCAAGCCTCCGAATTCGTCGGCTGGCCGGAGGCCCGCATCCCGATTGCCGAGGCCACGATTTATGTGGCGACGGCGAACAAAAGCAACAGCGCCTACAAGGCCATCGATGCCGCCCTGGCCGACGTGCAGGCCGGCCGCACCCTGGCCGTGCCGGAACACCTCCGCAGCGCCGCCTACGCCGGCGCGAAACGACTCGGACACGGCGAAGGCTACCAATACGCCCACGATTTTCCGGATCACTTCGTGCCCCAGGATTACCTCGGGGCGGATCGACGCTATTACGAACCCACCGAACAGGGCACCGAGAAAAAGATCAAGGAACGCATCGAGAAATGGCGTGCCGCCCTGGCCGGGGCGCGCAAGGCCCCGCCCGCCCAATGAGCGCCTCCGCCCGCGATCTCAAGATCAGCCTGCGCCGCCAGCTCCGGGCCGAGATGGCCCGTCATCCCGCAGCCGAGCGCGTCGCCTTGTCCGCCCGCTTGTGCGATCTGTTGCGCCAGCAGGCGCAGTGGCAACAAGCCCGTGCGGTGTTGTTCTTCGTCCCGCGGCTGGACGAGCCCGACGTGCTGCCGTTGCTCGCGGAGTTTCTGGGTCGGGGAGGGCTGGCCGTTCTGCCGGCTTTCTCCGAGTCGTCGTCCACCTACGAACTGCGCGCGGTGGGGGACACGTCGGCCGATCTGGTGCCCGGCCGCCACGGGATTCCCCAGCCGGGACCGTGGTGTGCGAGCGTGGCTGCAAACCGTCTGGACTTGGTTTTGGTGCCTGGCGTAGGATTCGATCTAGCTGGTCGCCGTCTGGGGCGAGGACAGGGAGTCTTCGACCGGCTGCTGGCAGACGTCTCCGCTTGGAAATGTGGCGTGGCCTTTGACTGGCAGGTCGTCGCCGAGCTGCCCGTGGAGCCTCATGACGTCCTTTTGAATAGCATTCTGACGCCGTCGCGGTGGCATGGAGTGGCGGGCCACGGGCGGTCTTGAAATGAGTTGGCTGGAAAATTCGTATCTGGTGGGCACCGGGGCGTTCGGGGCCGGCCTTCTCGCCGGATATTGGCTGCTCCGGTGGAAGGAGCGCAACGTCCGCGAGGCCATTCTCATCAAGGAACGCGGAATTCTGGCCAACGCGGAGCGTCAGGCGGAGACGGTTCTGCGCGAGGCCCGGCTCAAAGCCAACGAGGAGGCCCTTAAACTCCGCGAGGAAACCGAACGTTCCTTCGCCAGTCGCCGCGAGGAGCTCAACAATATCGAGAAGCGGTTGGTGGAGCGCGAAGCCCTCATCAACCACGAACTCGGCAGCATGATGGAGGAGGAAAAGGCCCTCCGCGAACAACAGGCCGCCTGGCACCAGAAACATCAGGAACTGGAAAGCCGCCGGGCCGATCTCGAGGCCCTTGTGCGCCAGCGCCGGGAGGAGCTTCAGGCCACCGCCAAGCTCACCGAGAGCGAGGCCCGCGCCCAGTTGCTCAAGGAAGTCGAAGCCGAGGCTCTCCATGACGCCAGTCATCTCACCCGACGCATCCTCGAGGAAGCCCGCAGCCGTGCCGAGGAAAAGGCTCGTCATATCATTGCCCTCGCCATCCAGCGCTATGCCGGCGAGCACACGTTCGAAACCACCAGCGCCACCGTGGCCCTGCCCGGTGAGGAACTCAAAGGCCGCATCATCGGCCGCGAAGGCCGGAACATCCGCGCCTTCGAAAACGCCACCGGAGTCACCGTCCTGATCGACGACACGCCCAATGCGGTGGTCCTTTCCGGGTTTGATCCCGTGCGCCGCGAGGTCGCCCGCGAATCGATGCAACGCCTGTTGCTCGATGGCCGCATTCATCCCACCCGCATCGAGGAGGTCGTGGCCAAGGTCACCCAGGAAATGGACGAAGCGGTGATCCGCGCCGGCGAGGACGCTGTCAACCGCGCCGGCCTGCCCCCGATGCATCCGGAAATCGTCAAGCAC
Organism: Candidatus Methylomirabilota bacterium; assembly: GCA_035574135.1. Classification (GTDB taxonomy): domain Bacteria; phylum Verrucomicrobiota; class Verrucomicrobiia; order Limisphaerales; family DATLZF01; genus DATLZF01. The sequence goes on along the minus strand of DATLZF010000015.1, from coordinate 2,332 downwards.
CTCGGCCGCCTGCGCTTTCGCCAGAGTTTTTGCCAGAATGTGCTCGCCCATTCCATCGAGGTGGCGCACCTGACCGGCCTTATGGCCGCCGAACTCGGCCTGGATGCCGCCACCGCGCGCCGGGCCGGCCTGCTGCACGACATCGGCAAGGCCCTCAACCACGAGGTCGAGGGCGCCCATGCCCTCGTCGGCGCCGACCTGGTCCGGCGCTGCGGTGAATCCCCCGAGGTCGTCAACGCCGTGGCCTCCCACCACGACGAGGTGCCGCACGAGGGACCGCTCGGCATCCTCGTCGGCGCCGCCGACGCCATCAGCGCCTCCCGCCCGGGCGCCCGCTCAGAGACGATGACGACCTACCTCAAGCGGGTCGAGGACCTGGAAAAGCTCGGCGCCTCGTTTGCCGGAGTCGAGAAGTGTTTCGCCGTCCAGGCCGGCCGGGAACTGCGGGTGCTCGTCCAGCCGGACCAGATCAACGACGATCAGGCCTTCGCCCTGGCGCGCAACATCTGCCGCAAGATCGAGGATGAGATGCAATACCCGGGACAGATCCGGGTCACCGTCGTCCGGGAGCGGCGCTGCGTGGAGTTTGCCAAGTGATACCCTGCCGCCGCGCCATGGCGGCAAAGGCGCCGTTTCCGGCCAGCAACTCCTCGAACGTGCCGGACTCCACCACTCGCCCCTCGTCCATGACAATGATTCGGTCCATGCCCGCCAGGGTCGAGAGGCGATGCGCCACGCAGATGACCGTGCGATGCTGCGCCAGCCGGTCGATGGCCGCCTGCACCTCCCCCTCGGAACGCGCGTCCAACGCCGCCGTCGCTTCGTCGAGCACCAGGATCGGCGCATTGCGGATGAACGCCCGCGCGATGGCGATGCGCTGGCGCTGCCCGCCGGACAGGGTCACCCCTCGTTCGCCCGCGCGGGTTTCGTAGCCCTGGGGAAGTTGCTGGATGAACTCGTGCGCGAAGGCGGCCCGCGCGGCGGCCTCGACTTCCTCCCGGGTGGCGCCCGGCCGGCCGCAGGCGATGTTCTGCGCAATCGTGTCATCAAAGATCACAATCTCCTGGCTGACGAGGGCCAGTTGCCGCCGCAGGTCCGCCATGCTCATCTCCCGCAGGTCGATCCCGTCGATCTTCACCGCCCCCTGCCGGGGATCGTAGAACCGGTAGAGCAGGTTGAGCACGGTCGTCTTGCCCGAGCCGCTTTCGCCCGCGATGCCCAGGCGCAACCCGCGCGGGATGGTCAGTGAAAAGTTCCTCAACACCACCTTGTCCCCGAATCCGAACGTGACGTCCTCGAACACAATGGCGGTCTTGAACTCCCCCAACGGCCGGGGCGCCGGGGGGTCCTTGACCGTCGGTTCCTCGCGAAGAATGGCCATCAGTCTTCCCGCCGCCACGCTGGCCTGCTCGAAGATGATGTGCAGGCCGGCCAGCTTTTTGATCGGCAGGAAGAACAGCGCCAGCCCGGTCAGCACGCCGACCACGTCCGCCCCGGAGCGCCCGGTGATGAAGATGTAGAGGAACAACGCACCGAGGCCGAACATGCTGATGACTTCGATGATGGGGTTGACCAGCTCCTTGGCCTGCACGCCCTTCATGCCGGCGAACACCAGTCTCTTCGACGTTTCGCGAAACCGTTCCATCTCCGCCTGTTCGAGGTTGAAGGCCTTGATCACGCGGATGCCGCTGACCAGTTCCACCAACTGACTGGACTGGGCCACGCTGGCCTTGACCGCCCGGCCCATGGCCCGGCGGGCCTTTTTGCCGAGGATGAACAGCGGCAGGATGAACGCCGGCACCACCACCATCACGCACAGCGTCAGCCGCCAGTCCAGCCACAGCAATCCGGCCAGCACCACCACCACGCTGATGGATTCCTTGACGAGATCCGCCGCGCCCTGACGCCAGGAGCGGAGCAGGTGCTGCGAGTCGGTGTTGATGCGCGTGAGGAGATCACCCGTGGTCGAACGATTGAAGAAATCCAAGGAGAGCGTGCTCAACTTCTGCATCAGATCCAGGCGCAAATCCCGGATGGCCCGTTCGCTCACCCACCCCATGCAGTAGCTGCTCATGTAGTCCGAGCCTGCGCGCATCGCCACCAGCAGCGGCAGAAACAACAAGCCGCCAAGGATCTGCTCGCGCGTCAGCTTCTGCCCGAGCCGCGGCAGCCAGCGTTCCACCATCGCGCGCGACTGTTCCTTGATCGCCGCCAGCCCCTTTGCCCACGGCAGGCCGGACGCCGGTGCCTCCGGCTTGACCACCGCTGTCGGGTCGGAAAACCGCTCCGTGACGGTGCGGGTGGCCCAGATGAAACTGGCATTCGAGAGGCC
>DATLZF010000014.1:0-13478 GCA_035574135.1 Candidatus Methylomirabilota bacterium | reverse complement strand
GAGCCGCAAGCCGTTGCCGAGTCGCCGGCCCGTGTCGAAACGCCCGCCCGGGCCGCTCCCAACGAAAACGATGAAGTCCTCAAACGCTTGCTCCAAAAACGTGAACAGGAGTTGCAGAAATGAAAACGCGTCACTCCCTTGAATTCCTCCGGACGGTCGCGCTGGCGCTGGCGCTTACAGGCGCATCGGCTCTCGGCCAAACGGCCGAGACGCCGGCCAGACCGGCCGGGCTCGACACTCCCGCTCCGCCTACGGACCCGCCCGCGCCCGCTGCCGCTCCAGCCGCGGCGCCGGAGCCGGTTGCCCCCCTGCCTCCCGGCGAGAAGGAGCGCGGCATCCGGTTCAACTTCCGTGGCGTGCCGCTCGACATGGTGCTGAACTACCTGAGCGAGGCGGCCGGATTCATCATCGTGCTCGAAACCAAGGTCGAGGGCAAAGTGGACGCCTGGAGCAATCAACCTCTCACCCGCAGCGAGGCGGTCGACCTGCTCAACACCGTGCTCAACCGCAACGGCTACTCCGCCATCCGCAACGGTCGTACCCTCCGCATCGTCAGCCGCGACGAGGCCAGGACCAAGGACATTCCCGTTCGCAGCGGCAACGATCCGGAGCAGATTCCGAAGTCGGACGAAATGGTCACGCAGGTCATCCCGGTGCGCTACGCCAATGCGTCGCAACTGGTGCAGAACCTCACGCCGCTGCTGGGTACTTATGCCACCCTGAGCGCCAACGAGAGCGGCAACGCCTTGGTGCTCACCGGCACCCAGTCCGATGTGCGCCGCATGGTCGAGATCGTCAAGGCGCTCGACACTTCCATCTCGACCACCGCGGCCATTCGCGTCTTTCCCTTGAGGTATGCCGACGCCAAGACCCTGGCCGATGCCATCAAGGAACTGTTCCAGCCGCCGACCAGCCAGAACAACAACGACCGGCGCAACCAGTTCTTCAATCGCTTTTTCAACGGCCCCGGCGGCCCCGGCGGCCCTGGGGGCCCCGGCGGCGGGCGGGGCACGGCGGCCAGCGGTTCGGGGGGCGGCGCCAACACCCGTGTCACCGCCGTGGCCGACGAGCGCGCCAACTCCCTCGTCGTCAGTGCGCCCGAAGAGTCGATGCCCATCATCGAGAGCCTGGTCCACGAAATGGATGTGCCGGTCAGTGACGTGACGGAGTTGCGGGTGTTCCGGCTGCAGAATGCAAACCCCCTTGAGATGGCGGACCTGCTGGCGGAACTGTTCCCGGACGAGAGCCGGAGCAGCAACGCCAACCAGAACGATTTTCGGTTTGGCGGCTTTCGGGGACCTGACGGCAATCGCAATCGCAACGCGCAATCCAACACCAGCGAGCGCCTGCGGCGCCTGGGCCGGGTGCTGGCCGTGCCGGATCAGCGCACGTCCTCGCTGGTCGTCAGCGCGTCGCGGGAGCTTATGCCCGAGATTGCCGCCATGATCGAGCAGCTCGACGCCAGTCCGGCGAAGAAACAAAAGGTGTTTGTCTATTCACTGGAGAACGCCGACGTCGGGCAGGTCGAGCAGATCGTGCGTGACATGTTTGACCGGAACAACCTGGGCGGCAACCGCAACAACGCCAATCAGAACAGCCCGTTGCTCAACCGCAGCCAACAGAATCAGCAAACCGTGCCGGGTGCCACGCTGGGCCAGGGCGGCTTTGGCGGCCAAGGGGGGCAGGGCCAGCGCCAGAACTTCCCGTGACCCGCCGGCCGTCGCCAAGTCCCGATTTCCATTTCTCATGAAATCCACCCTTTCTTCCTGGTTGCCCATCCCGCTGTTGCTGGCCGTTCTCACCTTCACGTTCGAGAGTGTGGCGCAACGAGCCACCGTGGGCCAGGGCGGCCGCAACCAGGGCATCAATCGCGGCACCGGCGCCGCCCGCTCTCTCGGGGGTGGCTTGGGCGCCGGCACCCGCGAATACTACGGCCCTTCCGAGGTTGGCGAAGCCATCGTGACAGCCGACCCCGAGACTCGACGGATCATCGTCATTACCGACGACGAAACCAGCCAGTATGTCAGCCAGGTGATCACGAATCTCGACCGGCCCAAGCCGCAGGTGTTGATCAAGGTCGTCTTTCTCGAGGTGACCCATCGAAACGCCTCGGACATCGGCATCGAGTGGGGGGCAAGGGGCGAAATTGGAGAAACGACGGCGTCGGCCGGGCAGGTGTTCGGCCTGTCCGGGCTGGGCAATGCGGCCACGGGCCAGGTGCTCAACGCGTTTGGCATCCCCGTCACGGCGTTTTCTCCCATCCCGCCGGGCGCGGGCATCTACCAGGTGTTGGGCAGCGATTTTCGGGCGACGCTGCGGGCCATTGCCCAGGCGGGCAAATCCCAGCTCCTGTCCCGACCCTCCATCCTCACCCGCAACGGCCAGCAAGCCACCATCAGCCTCGGCCAGGAGGTCCCGTTGATCACCAACACCCGGTTCGACGCCCTCGGCAACCAGGTCAACACCGTGACCTACCAGAACGTTGGTATCATCCTGCGCGTGACGCCGTTCATCACCGATGACAACAAGGTCGAAATGATCGTTTCGCCCGAGACCTCCGAACTGGCCGAACGCACCCAATGGGTGCCGGTGGCCGACGGCGTCACCGCTCCCGTCATCAACTCGCGCGTGGCGGACACGGTGGTGGTGGTGCCCGACCGCCAGACGGCCGTCATCGGTGGCTTGATGTCCAACGGCAAATCCGTCTCGGACAGTAAAATCCCGATCCTCGGCGACGTGCCGCTGCTGGGTGCGCTGTTCCGGCGGCGCGCCAAGGACAACGTCCGCACCGAGTTGATCATCTTCCTGACCCCTCACATCGTGCGCGACGCGACCCAACTGGCGAGCATGTCCGACACCGAGCGCAACAAGCCGGCATTGCCCCGGCGCAGCCTCACGGAGGAGCAACTGGACCAGTTCCTCGACGGTATTCCGTTCAAGGGCGACCCGCGGCAGCAAAAGTCGCCGCGTTAGGTTGTTGCCGCCATGCGCGCGTTCCCGGCCACGCTGCTCCGTCGCACGGCGATCCTTTACACCAGCCTGGCCGCCGTCTGGAGCCTCATCGTGGCCTGGCAGGTGGTCGAACACCGCCGGGTGCGCGACGCCGCCCGTGCCGCCCTGCTCAAGCGGGCCCAGGATATCAGCACCACGATGGGCCTGGTCATCCGCTCGCAACGACGTTTTGGCGGTATTGTTTCGCAGGAGCGCATCGAGTCTGCCCTCGACGAGCTGGTGCGCGTCGATGAGATCAATTCCCTGGCCCTGATCAACGCCATCGGCGACATCGTGGCCTCTGCGGGTGCACCGGTGGATTTCACCCGCGAGGATGTCCTCAAGACCGGGGAGCAGTGGGAGCCCGGGCGTGTCACGGTGGTCAACCCGGTTGATCTCGGGGCCAGCCTGAGCGGGCGCGGGGAAACCAACCGGCCGACCATCGTGTTGCCCCGGCGAGAATCCTCCGCCGGGCAACGGGATGATCCCGCCGAGCGCCTGCGGTTCGAACCGGGGACGAACGCCCCCGGGCGACCTTTGCCTGCACCGGGTGAGGCGCCGCGCGAAGGCGCCCGTCGGGATCGCGACGACGACGAAGGCCGCCCGCCCTGGGCGCGCGGCGGTCGCCCGCCATTCCGCATGGACGAGGCGCAGTACAAGGAACTGCTCGAACGCCGGGGACTCCACGGACTCGTCATCACCATGTCCACCGACGCCTACCGCCAGAGCTGCCGGCGCGATCTGTGGATGCGCGGCATGATTGGTTGTCTGGCTGGCGTTTCGGTACTCGGGCTTGGCCTGGCCTGGCGCAATCTGGCAAAATCCTCGGAGTTGCAGATGCGACTGATGCGTGCCCGCGAACTCAATACGCATTTGAAGGAAATGAACGTGGCCGCTGCCGGCCTGGCGCACGAGACCCGCAATCCGCTCAACATCATCCGCGGGTTGGCCCAGATGATTTCCCGGCAGCAGGACGCCTCGGCTGAGATTCGCCGCAAATCGCGCGAAATCATCGACGAGACGGACCGCGTCACGGCGCAGTTGAACGAGTTCATCAACTTTTCCCGTCCGCGCGAGGTCCGCCGGGCCGCCGTGGAGATTCTGCCCGTGGTCCAGGAGGTGGCCCGGGCCCTGACGCACGACCTGGAGGAAAAATGCGTCCGCCTGCACCTGCCCGAAGGTTCCCTGACCGTCGAGGCCGATGAACCGCTGTTGCGGCAGGCGCTCTTCAACCTGCTGCTCAACGCCGTTCAGGCCGTGGAACGGGGTGGTGACATCGAGGTGGCCGTGTGGCGGCAGAATGACGCTGCCGTGTTGGAGATCCGCGACAATGGCCCCGGCGTGGCCCCCGAACACCGCGCCGAGATCTTCAAGCCCTACTTCACCACGCATCAACAAGGCACGGGTCTCGGTCTGGCGGTCGTGCAGCAAATCGTCCTGGCCCACGGCTGGGAGATCGAGTTCGTGCCCCGCGCGCCGCGCGGGGCCATTTTCCGGATCTCCCATCTCAAACTCGCCTCGCGCGCCTGAGCCGTGTCGCCGATCTCCGAACCGATCCCGCCACCCCGCGTCCTTATCGTCGATGACGATCCGGGGCAGCGCAGCCTGCTCAAATCGTTTCTGGAGTCACAGGGGTTCGACATTGTGACGGTGGCCTCCGGCGAAGAGGCGCTCGATTCCCTGCGCACCGGACGGGTCAACCTCATGATCTCGGACGTGCGGATGCCCGGGATCTCCGGGTTGGAAACGCTGCGGCGGGCGCGTTACGAACATCCCAAACTTCCCGTGCTGCTGGTCACCGCGTTTGCCGACATCCGGGAGGCGGTGGACGCCATGCGCGATGGTGCGCTCAACTACCTTTCCAAGCCGATTGACCTCGATGAATTGCTCGCCATGGTCCGTCAGGCCACCGGATTGGCCCGGACGGAACCGGTCCGGCTGATTGAGGATCGCGAACTGCCGGCGCATGTGGTGGCGGTCAGCCCGCTCATGCGTGCGGTCTTTCGCGATGTCGCCCTCATCGCCCCGTCCGAAAGCCGGGTCCTGCTCACCGGCGAGAGTGGCGTGGGCAAGGAAGTGCTGGCGGATGTGATCCACGCCTGGAGCCCGCGCGCGGCCGGACCGCTGGTCAAGGTCAACTGTGCTGCCATCCCCGAGACGCTGCTGGAGAGCGAGCTGTTCGGTCACGAGCGGGGCGCGTTTACGGGGGCGGCGGTGCAGCGGATCGGCCGTTTCGAACAGGCGGACGGCGGCACCATCTTCCTCGACGAGATCGGCGAGATGTCACCGCAGTTGCAGGCCAAGCTGCTGCGGGTGACGCAGGACGGGCGGTTCCAGCGGATCGGTTCAAACCGGGAAATCCGGACCAGCGCCCGCATCCTGGCGGCCACCAACCGCGATCTGCTGGTCGAGGTCGGTCGGGGACGGTTCCGCGAGGATCTCTATTACCGGCTCAACGTCGTCGAGCTGAACATCCCGCCGCTGCGCGAGCGGCCGGAGGACATCCTGCCGCTGTCGCATCGGTTCATTGCCGAGTTCAGTCAGGGCCGCGCGCGTCTTTCCTCCGCCGTGAGCGACTGCCTCCTGCGTTACCGCTGGCCGGGCAACGTGCGTGAGCTGCGCAACGCGATGGAGCGGGCCACCCTGCTCTCGCGCGGTGAGTTGATTCTGCCCGAACACCTGCCGGCCCGCCTGCGCGAGACGGTGACAGAGGCCACCCCTCCCACAACCGGCCCGGCCGAGGCTCAGCGGCTTGAGGAAATCGAGCGCAACGCCATTCTTCAAGCGTTGCGCAAGCACCGGTTTAATCGCACCGAGACGGCCAGGGCCCTCGGCATCAGCCGACGCGCCCTCATCTACAAGCTTCAGGAGATCCGGCAACTGGGCTTCGAGGTCGATCCGGGATGAGCCGGCTCAGGCCGCCTCCTCGGGAATGCGCATCCCGTAGAACGAGCGATAGACAAAGACCAGAGCAATGAGGAAGCACACGCCGCCGATAATCAGCGGCAGGCTCGAATCGGGATTCTTCTTCTTCATCTCGACGGCGATCTCCACCGCCAGCAGGCCAAAGAGAGTGGTGAACTTGATCACCGGGTTGAGCGACACGGAACTGGTGTCCTTGAAGGGATCGCCCACGGTGTCGCCCACGACCGTGGCGGCATGGAGGGGCGTGCCCTTCTGGCGCAGATCGACCTCGACGATTTTCTTGGCGTTGTCCCAGGCGCCGCCCGCGTTGGCCATGAAGATGGCCTGGAAGAGTCCGAAGAACGCCATGCCCACCAGGTAGCCGATGAAGAAATACGGATCAAAGAAGGGCAGACCCAGCGACAAGGCGAAAATGACGATGAAAATGTTCCACATGCCTTTCTGGGCGTAGATGGTGCAGATGCCGACGACCTTCTTGGAGTCCTCGATCGAGGCGGTGTCTTTGTCGAGTTTGATGTTGTTCTTGATGAACACGACCGCCCGATAGGCCCCGGTGACGACGGCCTGGGTGCTGGCACCGGTGAACCAGTAAATGGCTGCGCCGCCCATGAGCAGGCCCAGCAACACCTGGGGCTGCACCAGGCTCAACTTGGCCACCGCGCCGCCGAAGACGTGCTCAAGGAGCATGATGATGCCGAAGACCATCGTGGTGGCGCCCACCACGGCGGTGCCGATGAGCACGGGTTTGGCGGTGGCCTTGAAGGTGTTGCCCGCGCCATCGCCCTTCTCCAGTTCGTGCTTGGCGTTCTCGAAGTCCGGTTTGAAGCCGAAGTCCCGTTCGATCTCGCCACGCACGCCCTTGTGGTGCTCGATGCGGCTCAACTCGTACACGGATTGCGCATTGTCCGTCACCGGACCGAAGCTATCCACCGCGATGGTCACCGGGCCCATGCCGAGGAAGCCGAAGGCCACCAGACCGAAGGCGAAAATCGGGGCGGCGAAGACGTATTCGGCGGGCATCACTGCCAGGAGCGCAGGCTTTTGAGAGAAGTAGTAGCTGATGAACATCAGAGACAGGATGACCAAGCCGGTCCAGAAGGCGGAGAAATTGCCCGCCACGAAACCGGACAGAATGTTCAGGGAGGCGCCGCCGTGCTTGGAAGAGTTGGTTACCTCCGCCACGTGCTTTGAGGACGTGCTGGTGAACACCTTGGTGAATTCGGGGATCAAGGCGCCCGCCACGGTGCCGCAGGAGATAATGATCGACAGCACCCACCACAGGTCCGGCTGCGCGGTGCCTGAGGCGTCCTTGAAGTCGCCCAGCAGCACCTTGCTCGCGACGAAGGTGACGACGATCGAAACAACCGACGTGATCCAGACCAGGTTGGTGAGCGGATGCTCCCAGTTGAAACCCTTGTCCTTGGCGAAGAGCGCCTTGCTCGCGACCTTGTTCACCTCGTAGGAGGCGATCGAAGTCAGCACCATCAGGATGCGCATTGCGAAGATCCAGATGATGAGCTGGCCGCCGATGGCCGACGTGCCCAGAGCCAGGGCGAGGAAGGCGATCAGGGCCACGCCCGTCACGCCGTAGGTCTCGAAGCCGTCCGCCGTCGGCCCCACCGAATCCCCCGCGTTATCGCCCGTGCAGTCGGCGATCACGCCGGGGTTCTTCGGATCGTCCTCCGGCAGTTTGAAGACGATCTTCATCAGGTCGGCGCCGATATCGGCGATCTTGGTGAAAATGCCGCCGCAGATGCGCAAGGCCGAGGCGCCGAGCGATTCGCCGATGGCGAAGCCGATGAAGCACGGCCCGACCAGGTCCTTCGGCAGGAAGGCGAGGATGCAGATCATGAAGAACAGCTCGACACAGACCAGCAGCAGACCCACGCTCATGCCCGATTGGAGCGGGATCATCAGCGTCTTGAGCGGGTTGCCCTGAAGCGAGGAGAACGCGGTCCGCGAGTTGGAGACCGTGTTGATGCGGATGCCGAACCACGCCACGCCGTAGCTGCCGGCGATACCCAGGATCGAGCAGAGCAGGATCACGAGCACGCTGCCCGAGGGCTTTTGTTGCAGGCCGAGGAAGTAATAGAGGATGCAGGCGGCGATCAACACCCACAGCACGACGAGGAACTTGCCTTGTTGCTGGAGGTAGGTTTTGCAGGTTTCCCAGATGATGTTCGACACCTCGGCCATCGATTGATGGACCGGCAGGGCCTTGGTGCGGGTGTATTGCCAGAGACCGAACAGCGCCCCGATCACGCAGACCCCCAGCCCGGCGTAGAGAATCGCGTAACCGCTCAAGCCCCCGAAGGCGGAGAACTTCACCTCGTGGAGCGGGGGGAGGTTGATGTCCGCTTCACCGGCGAAAACCGGATGGGCCAGGAGAAGGAGAAGTCCGAGGAGGGCAACGGTCCGTGTCGAAGCATTGAGGCGTCCCATAAGATTGGCGCGCAGTATGGTCTTCGGTTGTCGCGAAAATCCACAGCTTTTTTGAGGGCGCGACCGCGGGTCGGGGCCGGTATCGGCGGTCAGATCAGCGCGCCTGCGGACCAGCGGTCGAGGGCGGCCGCCGGCTGCTCCGTGCGTCGAAGCGGAGTTTGGCGTCCCCACCCCACTCTGCGGACCGGTGTCTGTCATATCGGTCCACGACCGCGCCCCGCTTGCATCCGCCGGGAAACTGTGAATCATCAGGGGCCGCTTCTGAACCCGATGGGACAACAGAAACTCAACTCAGGCCGGGTGCGCCAGCTTCTTGCCGCCGCTCGTCGCCGGCGTATTCTCGTGGTGGGCGACGTCATGCTCGATCAGTTCATCTGGGGCAACGTCTCCCGCATCTCGCCCGAGGCGCCGGTGCCCATCGTCGAGTTCGAGCGGGAGAGCTTCATGCCCGGCGGCGGCGCCAACGTGGCGCGCAACCTCTCCGCGCTCGGCGCGAAGGCCTCGTTGTTCGGCCTCGTGGGCCGTGATGAACCGGCTCGCACGTTGAAGGACCTGCTGGTGGCGCAAAAGGTGGACTGCTTCGGACTGATTTCACAGGCGGGCCGTCCCACCAGCATCAAGACCCGGATCGTGGCTCACCAACAGCAGGTCGTCCGGGTGGATCGCGAACGAAAGGCCGAGGCCGACGCGGGCACCGTCCGCCGGTTGCTGGCCGCGCTCGAACCCGCCCTGCTGCGCGCTGATGCGGTGATCGTGGCCGATTACGGCAAGGGCGTGGTGACGCAGCCGTTGCTGGACGAGGTGGCCCGTCTGTGCCGGGCGCGTGGCGTCTGGCTGAGCCTCGATCCCAAGCCCGTGCATCCGCTGCAATTGGCGGGTTTGTCGCTGATTACGCCCAATCGCAAGGAGGCCTTCGAGCTGGCGGGGCTGCCTGATGCCGCGCGCGCCGCCGACCCGCTGGAGGACCAAAACCTTCTGCGCGTCGCTGGCAAGTTGCTGACCGATCTGCGGCCGGCGCTGCTGCTGATCACGCTGGGCGATCAAGGAATGTTGCTGTGTCAGCGCGGGGCGCGGCCCTTTCACATTCCGACGGTGGCGCAGGAGGTTTTCGACGTGTCGGGTGCTGGCGACACGGTCATCGCCTCGTTCACCCTGGCCATCGCCGCGGGCGCTTCAGCGCTGGAGGCTGCCGTCATTTCCAATCACGCCGCCGGCGTCGTGGTGGGCAAGGTCGGCACGGCCACGGTGACGCCGGCGGAGTTGCTGGCCAGCTTCAATCCACTGCCGCAGGGGAGACGATGAGACAATCTCTTCAGGCGCCGGGTTGTGAGAATGGAATGAACCGGCCCGCACCGGCTTTCGCTGGCACTCGTTCCGGGGGGGCACCAGGCCGGCGCGCCTGACCGAATCATGTCGCCCCTGCCCGTTGAACTGCTGCTGGCGCTCCGCTACCTGCGCCCGAAGCGGACGTTTGTCTCGGTCATCACGCTCATTTCGGTCATGGGTGTGATGCTCGGCGTGGCGGTGATGATCATCGTGATCAGTGTGATGACCGGCTTTGACCGCCAATTGCGAGAGCGCATTCTTGGCTTCAACGCCCACTTGCGGGTGATGCGCGATGGCGGCGCGTTGTCCAACTACGTGGCGGCCATCCGGACAGTGTCCTCGAACGCGCACGTGCGCGGCGCCGCGCCCTTCGTGCTGGGGCAGGTGCTGGTGAAGACCCAGCCCGGGGCAGGCAACGCGCTGGTGGGCGCGCCGTGGGTGCGCGGCATCGATCCCGAGTACGAAACGCGGGTGAGCAACCTGGCCACGAGCGTGTTCGCCGGGGAGTTCACCGTGGAGGGGCGCAGCGTGCTGGTGGGGGTCGAGTTCGCGCGGTCCCTGCGATTGAACGTCGGCGACCGGTTGCTCATTTATTCGCCCCGCAACCTTGAAGAGATGGAGAAGGCGCGGGGCACGGACCGCGAGGAAGCCGTGCTGCCGGAAGAGTTCACGGTGCGGGGCATCTTTGACGTGGGCTATTTCGAGTACAATGCCAACGTGATCGTCACGTCCCTGGAGAACGCCCAGGACCTTTACCAACTGGATGACCAGGTGCACGGACTGTTGGTCATGGTGGATGACCCCTTCCAGGCCGGCGCGGTGCGGGATGAATTGTTTCTCAGCCTGGGCGGCGACCATCGCATCACGCTCTGGCTGGAGGAGAACTCCTACATCTTGAACGCGTTGATGGTGGAAAAGAACGTCATGTTCTACATCCTGTTTTTCATCATGATCGTCGCGGCCTTCGGCATCATGAATTCGCAGATCACCTTCGTGGTGCAGAAGACGCGTGAGATCGGGATGTTGAAGGCCCTCGGAGGCACGCGCGGCCAGATCATGGGGCTGTTCCTCGGTCAGAGCACCATCGTGGGCGTGGTGGGTGTCATCTGCGGTTTCGGCCTCGGGATGCTGGCCCTTGCCTACCGGAACGAGTTTCTTCACTTCATGAATCGCATGACGGGGATCGAACTGTTTCCCGCCGCGATTTACAGCTTCACCGAGCTGCCGGCCATGATCGTGCCGGGCGACATCGCCCTGATTTGTGGCAGTGCGCTGGTGGTGTGCGTGCTGGCCGGTCTGGCGCCGGCATGGACGGCCGGCCGGCTGCAACCCGTGGAGGCTCTGCGCCATGAATGATGTCGCGTCCTCCGCCGTGACCCCGCCTCCCGGCGGCGTTTGCGACGGGCCATTGGTCGTCGCCCGCGACCTGCACAAGGTTTACACCATCGGCCGCCGCACGCTGGAGGTGCTCCGGGGCGTGTCGCTGGAGGTGGGGCGTGGTGAGTTTGTCGGATTGCGCGGTGCCTCCGGAGCTGGCAAGAGCACGCTGCTCCACCTGCTCGGGGGGCTGGACACGCCCAACCGGGGCGAGGTGCTTTTCGGGGGCTCGAACCTCGGACGGCTGTCGAGCGCGGCGCTGTCCCGCTGGCGCAACCGGACCGTCGGCTTCATTTTCCAAGCCTACCATCTCCTGCCGGAACTCGACGCGCTGGAGAACGTCTGCCTGCCCGCCCGCATGGCGCGCGTGCCGGCTGGGGAAGCCGAACGCCGTGGCCGCGCCCTGCTCGAACGGGTCGGCCTCGGCGAGCGGCTGGATCACAAACCTTTCGAACTGTCCGGCGGCGAACAGCAGCGGGTCGCGATCGCCCGGGCGCTGATCAACAATCCGGACTTGATTGTCGCGGATGAGCCGACCGGCAACCTCGATTCGCACACCGGCGAGGGCATCATGGACCTTCTGTGCGGCCTGCGCGACGAGCGCCAGACCACCCTGATCATCGCCACGCACGATCCGGAGGTGGCCGCCCGCGCTCCGCGCGTTTTGCATCTGCAGGACGGGGTCATCGCCGGGTGAGTCCCGCCACGTGAGGGCCGGGGCCGGCTACGGACGGAGGTTGATCGAGTCCATCACTCCCATGCTGTCCGTCACGTAAAGCCAGCCGTCGATCAGTGCCAGTTCTCCGGCACCGCCCGGCGTCGGGACGGAATGCATCAGACGCGGCGCCGTGGGGTCCGTGACATCGAAGACGCCGACGCCGCCTTCGCCATTGGACACCAGCGCCGTGGTGCCCACGACCGTGACATCGACCGTCAGGGCACCGACATCTCCGTTGGGAGCGACCGAGCCAACGAGCACGGGGCCGGCCGGATCGCGCACATCGATCACTGCCAGGCCGCCCGCCGAGCAGGCCACGTAGGCGTAGCCTTCCTCGACCCGGGAACGCAGCAGCGTGTAGGGGTAGCCCAGGGTCAACGTGCCGCGCAGGACCGGCACCCGGCGGTCGCGAATATCCACGATGCGAAACGAATTGCCCGTGCACAGGTAGGCGTACTGACCGGACACGAAGACATCGCGCACGTTTGCCCCGACGGACAGGACTCCCTGACCGGGGTTGTTGACCGAAAGCGGAGCCGGCGCGGCGGGATTCGACAGATCGAGGATTCGCAGACCCTGCATGCCGTCGGCGATGAAGAGATTGGTTCCCTCCACGAACACATCGGTGGCCCAACCCGGCGTGTCGTTGGTCCCGACCAGGATGGGAGCGGCAGGATTGGTGAGGCTGAACACCGCCACCCCCGCCAAGCCCCGGGCCACGTAGGCGTGCTGGCCGGCCAGCGCCGCGCCCAGATAGGAGTCCCACACGCTATCGAGTCGGCCCACCACCCGCGGTTGATGCGGAATCGAAGTGTCGAGGATGCGAATGCCATTGGTGGAGCGCGTGCCGCCTTCCCAGTATTCCACGCCGGTGACCAGGGCCAGCCCGGTTCCCGCGGCCATCTGCCGGCCTTCGAACCAGTGCCGGAAGTTCGACGCCACGACGGGTCGGGCCGGATCTCCCGCTTGGACCACTGCCAGGCCGCCGGGGCCGTTGGCAACGAAGGCCTGGTTGCCCCGCAGCGCAACGCTCAATGTGGTCGCCCCCCACCCGCCGGTTGCCGCAAAACCACTCAACTTCGAAGGCGATTCCGGTTGGCTAACGTCGAAGAGCACCGTGCCTCCGGTGGAGGTGGCCACGTAGGCGAGATTCCCTGCCACCGTCACGCGCAACGCCGTGTGGGGATGTCCCAAGGGGTACGATCCCGCCAGCACCGGCGTCGCTTTCCGCGTCACGTCCACGACGTGGAATGAACTGGCCGCCGCCAGATACGCCTTGCTCCCGGCCACCACCACATCCTGGACGTTGCCGGCGACCTCGATCACCCCCGCCGCGGGATCGCCCGGATCCAGAGGAGCCGGCGCCAGGGGATTGCGAATATCCAGAATGCGCAGCCCGCGCGACCCGTCTGCGACGTACAAGTGATCGCCATCGACAAAAACGGCGAAGGCCCAACCGGTGGTGTCGAAAGCGCCGGCCAGAACGGGCGCATCGGGATTCGTCAGGTCCACCACCCCAACGCCTCGTTCCCCGCACGCGACATAAGCGTAGGCGCCCTTGATCGCCACGCCGAAGAACGCGCCGTCGCGATTCTCGATGCGGCCGCGCACTCGGGGTCTCGTGGGCGACGAGACATCCACCACGTAGAACCCGTTCAGCCAGTTCTTGTCTCCCGGCGCCGGGAAAAACTCCCGGCGC
>DATLZF010000013.1:0-5157 GCA_035574135.1 Candidatus Methylomirabilota bacterium | reverse complement strand
CGGCTCGGTCCTGCGCAACGAGTTCATCGGGGCCAGGATCAACCCGCCGATCGATCCCGCTCTCTTCACCCCCAAGCTGGACCCCGATTATTCCGTTCGGGAACCGCTCAAGCGGTGAGCTGAGCGGCAAGGAGCAATGGCAACCGCGCCGCCGGAGAACGGACCCGGCGGGTCCTGCCCGCCTACACCGCCGCCGGCTGCCGCCCGCCAGACTGGCCGAGGACGGAGAGGGACTGGCACGGTCAGACGGACCTCCTCGAAGCTCGACCACCGCTCGCCCTCAGGGCGACAATCGTTCGATGCACCAGGTGCCATGAGTCCCGCGCCGATAGCGCAGCCGGTCGTGGAGCCGGTTGGGCCGGCCCTGCCAGAATTCGATCTCTGCCGGAACCAGGAGATACCCTCCCCACTGGGGCGGGGTTGGAATGTCGTCGCCGGGATACGCCCGTTCGAGCTCCGCCAAGCGCTGTTCGAGCACGTGGCGTCCGGGGATGACTTCGCTCTGCCGCGACACACAGGCACCCAGGCGGCTCCCGCGTGGGCGCAACTTGAAGTATTGCTCGGCCTCCGCGCGCGATAGCGGCGTGACCCGGCCGACCACGTTCACCTGCCGCTCGAGGGCCAGCCAGGGAAAGGTGACGGCCGCGCCCGGGTTTTGCGCCAATTCGCGGCCCTTGCGACTCTCGTAGTTGGTGAAGAAGCCAAACCCCCGCTCATCCACCGCCTTGAGCAACACCGTGCGCGTGGAGGGCTGCCCGCCGGTACCGACCGTCGCGAGCACCATGGCGTTGGGTTCGATCAGGCCGGCCGCCGTCGCCTCCTCAAACCATTTGCGAAACTGGCGAATAGGATCGGGATCCAGATCCGCCTCGCTCAGGCCGCCGAGGGAGTATTCCCGTCGCAGATCGGCAATGGAGGAACCGGGCATGAGTTCGAACGCGCACTCCGCCGCCCCGTCAGGCCCGGGCGGGAATCATGCCGGACTTGCGGGCGAAGTTAAACAATCCGCCCGCGTCCACCACCGGACGCACCTCCCCCAGCGGTTTGAAGGAGTAGATCTTGCCCGTGCCCTCCACCTGCACCGTGCTGCGATCCAGATCGACGGTCACCACATCCCCCGTCTTGAGCAGGTCGCATAGCCGGTCGGTGCACTCACACGGGTACAGCTCTCCGGTCGAAACGCAGTTGCGGAAGAAAATGCGGGCAAAGCTCTCGGCCAGGACGACGCGGCACCCGGCCGAGCCCAGCGCGATGGGCGCGTGCTCCCGGGAGCTGCCGCAGCCGAAGTTGCGGCCCGCGATCACGATCGGGTAGTCGCTGTCAACCTGCCCCGGGCGAACAAACCGCGTCGGGTAAAGCGAATCCGGCAGACCGCAGAGCGCGTAACTGCCCAGCTTCTCGTACTCGTCCGGAATCGTCGGGACGAGGTTGAGATACTGCGCCGGAATGATCTGATCGGTATCGATGTTGTCCCGGACAACATAGACGGGACCCTTGAACACAGACTGCATGGGCGACACTCTGCGGAGCACCGCCCCGGTTTTCAACGGGAATTTCCCAACGGATTCGCCGCCATAACGTCCGCCCGCCCGGGAACGTGACACGACGGATCTCGCCCACCGGAGCGCCCTGCCCCACCATCCCGCAAACCCGCACCTCGTATTCAGGGCACGTCCAAACTCCGACCATTGTGCTGCCGACCCAGCCCGAGCAAAAACGGGACAGCCGTTTGCGCCCACTGCTCCGGGCCGGGATAGTCCCGAGCCGCGCGGCCGAAACAGCTCCGCAGCATGTCGGTGTCGATAATGCCCGGGTTGAGGGCCACGACGGCCAGACCGGACGGCACCTCGGCAGCCAACGCTTGGGTGAGTCCCTCAATGGCCCACTTGGTCGCGCAGTACGGCGCCACTTCCGGGCTGGTCGAACGGCCCCAGCCGGAACTGAAATTGACAATCACCCCGCGCCCGCGCCGGATCATCGCCGGCAGGAAGTGCCGGATGACATGGGCAACGCCCTTGAGGTTCACATCGATCACCGCGCCAAACTCGCCAGCGCTGATCTCCCACAACGGCGCGTTGCGATTGATGACGGCGGCGTTGTTCAACAGCAGGTCGGGCGGCCCATGCCGACTCAGCACGGTGCTCGCCCAGGCCGCCACTGCTTCATCGGATGCCACATCCACGGTGGCGAAGCTGTGGCGCGACCCGCATCGGCTCTGGAGCTCGGCCACCCGGCCCGCATCGCGCCCACACCCGGCCACGGTGTGACCGAGGCGGATGAAGCCCTCGCACAAAGCGCGGCCCAGACCACGAGTCGCGCCGGTGATCACGATGGTTTTGCTTTCGCGGTTCGGCATGGCGGGAACTACCGGTTGCGGCGGAGCCTACGATTCGCCCCGCCCAACGTCCACGACGGATTGGCCATGCGATCGGAAAGTTTTGAAATCCCATCCTTCGCGGCCGTTGGAAGGGTCAATGCATCCAGACGGCGAGTCTCCGCTTCTAAGGCCCCCACTGCCGCCCCGAACGGGCCGCACGACGCCTCCGCCGCCCCAATTCGCCCGGCATCCGGACAACGCGAGAGGAGGCCCTCCGTGGCCGTCCGCATTCAAGCCCCCGCTCACGCGCAAGCAGAAGAGTTTCGGGAGGGTGACGCAAGGTTGATAACGAGCGCGAACCATGCCCGCCAACAGAACGCACGCGGCCGTCGCTCCGTAACGCTCCCGATCTTGCTCGTTTGCTGCGCCGGGCGCCGCTTCGGGGAATCCCCGGTGCCTCGAACCCGGTTGCCCCGATGTCATGTCGCTTACGGTGGCGACCATTCTTCACCTTGACCGGACGCGAAAATCGTAGATAGCTTTCAGCGTATTCCAGACATCGGGTCAGAGTGGTTGTCCGGGTCGTGGTTCCGTCCGGCAGGATGCGCGCAGCCTGGCTGCGCTGGTGCGTGAGTCAGAAGTAAATCAATTGTTTTTGTGTGTACCTGCGCCGTCCTGCCTGCCGGGCCCATCGCCCGCGCGCCGCAACCCAGCGCCCTCTAAACATCATCCCGTGATCCGCCCGACAGCAGTCTGTCCTCCCCCGTTTCGCTGCCAGTCTTCCGGCGCCGACTTCTGCTCGAACCGGCGCCCGGCGGTGACGACCGCTGGTCTGTCTTAAACCGCGATCAACTTTTTCGGGGCAATGTCCACGCACCGTTTCCCACCCGGGAACATCTTGTGCGGATTGCAGCGCTCTTCCGGATCGAACACCCGCCGCAACCGGCGCATGGCCTCCAGGTCATCCGCCGAAAACTGGCGCGCCATGAAATCCACCTTCTCGATCCCGATGCCGTGCTCGCCCGTCACGCTCCCCCCCAGGGCCACGCATTGCGCGAGGATCTCGTCGCTGGCCGCCAGGGCGCGGCGCACCTGATCGGCATCGCGCTCATCGTAGAGGATCAGCGGGTGCAGGTTGCCGTCGCCGGCGTGGAACACGTTTGGGATGCGCAGGCCGTACTTCTCGCTGCAACTCCGGATGAAGCGCATCATCTCCGGCAACCGCGAGCGCGGCACCACCCCGTCCTGGGTGATGAAATTCGGGCTGAGTCGGCCGATGGCGCCGAAAGCACGCTTGCGACATTTCCACAACTCGGCCCGCTCCCGCTCGCTTTGCGCCAGACGCACCTCGCGCGCCTGGTGGCGACGACAAATCTCGACCACCCGCGCCGCCTGCACCTCCAATCCCGCCGCCAGTCCGTCCAGTTCGATGATGAGCACCGCGCCGGCATCCAGCGGGAAGCCAAAGTGATACGCCGCCTCGACGGCTTGCGTGATCAACTGATCCATCATCTCGAGCGCGCCCGGCACGATGCCGGCGCGGATGATGTCGCTCACGGTCTGACTGGCCTGGTCCACGTCGGCGAACACGGCGAGCAGCGTCTTGTGCGCCCGGGGCGCGCGCACCAACCGCACGAGCACGCGCGTGACGATGCCGAACATCCCCTCGCTGCCGATCACGGCGCCCCGCAGGTCGTAGCCATCCACGTCCTCGCCCTCGTCCGGCCGGGCGCCGAGCCACACCACTTCGCCGTCGGGCAGCACCAGCTCGAAGCCGAGGACATGGTTCGTAGTGACGCCATACTTGAGCGTGTGCGGCCCACCGGAGTTGGTGCCGACGTTGCCCCCAATGGTGCAGGCCGGCTGACTGGAGGGATCGGGCGCATAGAAGAGCCCGTGCGCCTTGACGGCGTTGGTGATCCAGGCGTTGACGCAGCCCGCCTCCACCAGCGCGCGGCGGTTGGTCGCGTCGATATCCAGAATTCGCGTCATGCGGGTGAGCCCGACGATGACGCCGCCGCCCACGGGGATAACCGTGCCGCTCAGGCTCGTGCCGGCGCCGCGCGGGATGATGGGCAGCTTCCGCTGCGCGCACAGGCGCAGCACGGCGGCAACCTCCTCCGTCGATGCCGGCAACACCACCACACTGGGCGCGGCCTTCTCCAACGTGTAGGCGTCGCACTCATAGACCATGAGCTCCCCCGGTTCGGAGATGACATGTTCCGTCCCCACGATCGCGCGCAAGGCGTCGAGGCAGGCCGGCGAAAGGTCCACGACGGTTTGGGCTGACACGCCCCGAGACTGACAGGCCGACGGCCGCTCGGCGAGCAGATTGAGCCCCGACTCTGGCGGCGCCAAGCCGGCCTCGACGCCAGCCCGGCGGCCCGGTTGGGCCCATCCATCACCCGCGGCGCGCCGCGCGCTTGGGCCTTGGGACATGGCCGCTTGCCCGACCGGCAGGACGACGGCCTGCCGGCAACGGTGGCCGTTTTCTGGGTTCCCCCCCGGGGTGGTGCTACCGAGCTGTGCATGGCGGGGCCTCGGAGGGTGCGCACGACCGCCCGCCCCCCCCAAGGCAACGACACCAGCACGCCTCCCCAAGGGACGCTTTTGGGCGAGCGGCCGTGACACGTCTGTAACTTTTGAGATGCATTGGGGGACGGCTTATGGTAAGCAGCAGGCATGCTCACACGAGTGGTTCTCCTGACGGTGCTCTTCTGTACCTTTCCCGCGGCGGCAGCCAACCTGGTCCCCGCCAACGCCACGTGGCGGTTCCTGCGCGGGACGGCCGAGGCGTCCCAGCCGGACACCACGCGCTGGCGGACCAATGACTTCAACGA
>DATLZF010000012.1:0-5196 GCA_035574135.1 Candidatus Methylomirabilota bacterium | reverse complement strand
AACCTCCGTCTGCTTTGGCTGGCTTCCCGCGCGTGCGTCAGCGCCCGCAGCATGGAATACGAAGCCGTCATCGGGCTGGAAACCCATGTCCAGCTCAAGACCCGTTCGAAGATGTGGTGCGGCTGCGCCAATGAGTTTGGCGCGCCGCCCAACACCAACGTCTGCCCCGTCTGCCTGGGCTTTCCGGGCGTCTTGCCGGTGGCCAATGAGGAGGCTCTGCGGCTGACCGTGTTGGCGGGCCTGCTGCTGCGGTGCGACATCCCGCGCTTCGCCAAGTTTGACCGGAAGAATTATTTCTATCCGGATGCGCCCAAGAACTACCAGATCACGCAGTACGACAAACCCTCCGCCCGCGGCGGCTACGTGGACTTCGAGTTCGAAGGCGAAATCCGGCGGGTGGGGATTACCCGCGCGCACCTCGAGGAAGACGTGGGCAAGAGCTTTCATTTCGACCGTCACAGCGGAGTCGATTTCAATCGGGCGGGCGTGCCGCTGCTGGAGATCGTTTCGGAGCCGGATATCACCAGTGCCGCCATGGCTTTTGCCTATCTGAATGCGTTGAAGAGCATTCTCATTCATGGCGGTGTCAGCGACTGCGACATGGAAAAGGGCATGGTGCGTTGCGATGTGAACGTGTCGGTGCGACCCAAGGGAACAACGGAGCTGGGGGCCAAGATCGAGATCAAGAACATGAACAGCTTCAGTGGCGTACGTCGCGCGCTGGAGCATGAAATCCCACGTCAGATCGCTGTGCTGAAAAGCGGGGGGCGGCTCACTCAATCCACGCGCCGGTGGGACGACGTGGCGGAAATCACTGAGGAGATGCGGACCAAGGAGCACGCGCACGACTACCGCTATTTTCCGGAGCCGGACCTCATGCCGTTCGAACCCACCGAGGCGTGGCTCGCCGAGGTGCGCGGCCGGTTGGTGGAACTGCCGCTGGAACGCAAGCAGCGATTCATGCGGGATTACCAGTTGCCCGCCACCGATGCGCAGACGTTCGTGGATGACGTGCCACTGGGCGACTACTTCGAGGCGGCGGCCCACGGCGCCTCGAATCCCAAGGCCATCGCGAATTTCATCATCAACAATCTCCGCGCCCACTTGGCGGAGACGCAGACTCCGCTGGCCGATGTGAAGATCAAGCCTGCCGATCTGCGCGAGCTGGTGGCTTTGGTGGAGACGGGCCAGATCAGTTCCCGCATCGCGCAAGAGGTCTTTGCCGAGATGTTCCGCTCCGGCGCCCGGCCCGCAGCCATCGTCGAGACCAAGGGGCTCAACCAGGTTAGCGACGTGGGGGCGGTCGAGAAGTTCTGTGACGAAGCCATCGTGGCCAATCCCGGTCCGGTGGCCGATTACCGGGCCGGCAAGGTGGCCGCCCTGAATTTTCTCAAGGGGCAGGTCATGAAGTTGAGCAAGGGCAAGGCGAATCCCAATCTGGTGGGGCAAACGCTTGAACGGAAGTTGAAAACCGGTTCGAATTGACGGCTCGCGCCGACGCGGGACGTTCAGCCCACTCTCAACGTCCGAAGGATGCGTGTGACCTGATCGCGCAGCACGTCGAGGGTTCCCTCGCTCCAAAGCACATGGTCTGAAAGCTGCATCTTCCGCTCAATCGGCCACTGGGCGGCAATGCGGCGATCCGATTCGCGGTCGTCCCATCCCCGGGCTACCAGTCGCTCCCGTTGGGTGGGAGCGGAACATGCGACGCAAACCACGCGGTCGAACCGGGGCGCGGCGTTGGTTTCGAAGAGCAGGGGGACCACCACAAGGCCGCAGGGGATACCGGTCGCCCGCCAGGCTGCAACGGCGGCCAGCCAGCGTTCCCGGACGCGCGGATGAACGATAGCTTCGAGTTCCCGGCGCTTCACCTCATCGGCGAATACAAGACGCGCCAGTTCTTGCCGTCGCACCTGGCCATCGGGATCAATGACGCTTTCGCCAAATGCTTGACGGATTTCGTGCCAGGCGGGCTGTCCGGGCTGAACGACTTCGCGCGCCAGTACGTCCGTGTCCACCACCGCGACGCCAGCCTGGCGGAAGAACTGCGCGGCCGCCGATTTTCCCATCCCGACTCCGCCGGTCAAACCGAGGGCAATCATGAATCGCCGAAACTGTATCCTCGCCACCGGTGTGGCGGCCAGTGTGATTCTGCGGCTGCGGTTTCGTCCGAGTTCGATCTTGAGCGATGGGCGGTGCGAACTTGGAGGTTGACCCGGCTTGGCCAGGTTCAGAACCCAGTCGGATGTTGCGAATTTTACAGTTGTCCTTGTGCTGGCAGCGGGCGGGACGAGAGATCGCGGTGCCTTGGACGTGGGCAGAAAGTGTCCCATGATGAGTCAGCAGCACGCCGGGTCTGCCGGTGTGCGGCATGGAGGGTGACGCATCGCGGTGAGACCGAGGTTTCCCAACAGCCAGACGCGCAATCGCTTCGATGGAGCGGAAAAATCCCGGCGAACAGGCAGCCACGGACCGGCATCTCCCATGCTTGAGTTGAACCGGCTCCGAATGGCCGACATGAGCATGACGACGAAAGATTACATCTACCTAGGGTTGCTCGCCTTCGCAGCCGTCGTCTTCTATCTCAACGGTTACCATGCCGGATTGAATCGGAGCCGTCGGCTTTTCGAGCGAGTGTTCAATGACTGTCCGGAAATGCCCGATGAAGGATCGGGCTTACCTCAGCCCGAGGGGAGTGAATCCCGGCTGACATTAATCGAGCCGGAGCCCCGCCGCCGGCACCACAAGATCGTTGCCGCCGCCAGCATTCGCGCGGTTTTCGGCAAGAACTAGCGCCCCCCTTTTCTGTCCCCTTGCTCGAGGGATGGTCCTCGGACCATCCCTTTTTTCTTTGCACGGTGGTGGGCAAACTCATGGGCGATTTCGGCTTGCCGCCCTGCGGGCGAGACGATTCTCTCTCGGGCGCAACGTATCACCTATGAAAAAACTGAACATCGGTTTGATTGGCTATGGCTTCATGGGCCGTGCTCATTCCAACGCCTACCGCAAGGTCAACCATTTTTTTGATCTTGAGTACGAGCCCGTGCTTCAAGCGGTCTGCGCCCGCAGCGAAGACAAAGTCAAGGCCTTTGCCGCCAAGTGGGGCTACAACTCCGTGGAGACCGACTGGCGCCGGCTTGTCGAGCGCGACGATATCGACGTGATCGATATTTGCACCCCGAACAACACCCACGCCGAGATCGCCATCGCCGCGGCGAGAGCGGGCAAGGCCATCCTCTGCGAGAAACCGCTGGCCCTGAACGGCAAGGAGGCCGAGAAAATGGTCAAGGCGGTGGAAAAGGCCGGTGTGCCCAACATGGTTTGGTACAACTACCGCCGCGTTCCGGCCGTCACGCTGGCCAAGCAACTCATCGACGACGGACGCTTGGGCCGCATCTTCCACTATCGGGCCAAGTTTTTGCAGGACTGGACCATCAACCCGGATTTGCCCCAGGGCGGCGCGGGCCTGTGGCGGCTCGATGTGAAGGAGGCTGGCTCCGGCGTCACGGGCGACCTGCTGGCTCACTGCATTGACACGGCGTTGTGGTTGAACGGTTCCATCGAAGCCGTTACCGCCATGACCGAGACCTTCATCAAAGAGCGGGTGCATCAAGCCACCGGCAAGAAGCAGAAGGTGGGCATCGATGATGCCAGCGCGTTTCTGGCTCGTTTCCGCAATGGTTCATTAGCCACCTTCGAATCCACCCGTTACGCCCGGGGCCACAAAGCACTCTACACGTTCGAAATCAATGGTGAGAACGCATCCATCTTCTGGGATCTGCACGATCTTCATCGTCTCCAGTACTTCGATCACCGCGATGGCGGCCTCACCCGCGGCTGGCGTTCCATTCACGTCACCGACGGCGAGCATCCTTACATGAAAAACTGGTGGGTGCCCGGTCTGCAAATCGGTTACGAACACAGTTTCGTTCATCAAGTCGCCGATTTCCTCAAAGGACTGGCCGAGGGCAAGAACCCAGGCCCCACCTTCAAGGATGGCTTGGCCACCGACTACGTCACCGACGCCGTCTTGCAGTCCGCCAGGACCGGTCGTTGGCAGAAGGTCAAACACGTCAAATGACCGCCGTGCGCACGATCCATTTTCAGGAGGAATGAATCCAAACCCTGCCTGCAACGTCTGGCCAACAACAAAAAAACGAGCAACAGCTATGACCATTCGCATCGCAACCCTCTCAGCCGGGATCGTGACCGTGGCTTTGTCCGCGTTCGCTGCCGAACCTGATGTCTCCAAGCTCCCGCCGGCCGCTGCGCAAAAAGGAGTAACCTATGACAAGGACATCAAGCCCATCTTTGAGAAAGCCTGCTTCAAGTGCCACGGCCCGGAAAAGCAAAAGGGCAAGTATCGTACCGATACATTGGAGGCCACACTGAAGGGTGGCGAAAGTGGCGACAAGCCGGTGGTGGTGGGCAACAGCGCCAAGAGTCCGTTGGTGCATTATGTCGGTTACCTGGTTGAGGACATGGAAATGCCGCCTCCGGGTAAGGATGGCAAGCCGGCCAAGCTCACGAACGAGCAAATTGCCCTGATCCGCGCCTGGATCGATCAGGGAGCCAAGTAACCCATCCGGTCTTGACCGTGCGCGAGCCCGCCACTGCGGGCTCGTTTTTCTTCACCTTCGCGCCGGTGGACCTTTTGTGCATGGGGCCGAACCGCTCCTCCTGCTCGGAGGCGCATTCGGCATTGAAATCCCTGCACCTCATTCATAGCGTCAACCCATGCAGCCCGTTCATCTCCTCCTCGTCTTGGCCTCGCTCGTCGCGACGCTTCCAACCCGGGCCAATCCCTACACCATCGCCGTCATTCCCAAAGGCACCACCCACGAGTTTTGGAAATCCATCAACGCCGGTGCCATCAAGGCGCAGCGGGAACTGAACGACCGGGGGATCAAGGTCCAAATCATCTGGAAAGGCCCGCTCCGGGAGGATGACCGGGATCAGCAGATTCAGGTCGTCGAAAACTTCGTCACCAAACGCGTGGACGGCATTGTGCTGGCGCCGTTGGACTCCAAGGCGCTGGTGGCCCCCGTTGCCCTGGCGACACGGGCCCGGATCCCGGTCGTTGTGATCGACTCCGGGCTCAAATCCGACAAGCACATCAGTTACATCGCCACCGACAACTTCAAAGGAGGGCAGATGGCCGCGCGCCGGCTGGGCGAGTTGCTCGGGGGGCGGGGC
>DATLZF010000011.1:0-4026 GCA_035574135.1 Candidatus Methylomirabilota bacterium | reverse complement strand
GCCCGCCCATCGGCGCTCGGCGGCGATGACGTTCTTCTCCTCCCAACGAAGGCGGGGTACACGCCATTCCACGTCGATCGACGGATTCAGCGCGACGATCAGGGTGGCCCTCGGCGGCGGTGCGGCGGCCGTGCTCACGGTGCCAGCAGCACGCGGTAGAACCGTTGAGCCCCGAGACCGCCGGTGCGGGAACCGTCGTCGGTGAACTGGAAGAGCCCGTTCGTCGAGGTGATGCGCCGGGGGTAGAAGCGCCAGGTGTTGGTGTCGGGGGCGTCGGCCCACTGCACGGCGAACTGGAGGTTCGTGGGCGCGGTCCAGGTGAAGCTGAAGCCGTTGGTGAGCGGACCGGCGCCGGAGGTGACGGTGAGTTGTGGCGCGGAAACGCTGTTCGTCGGCGCCAGATACTCCCGCACGCGGAAGAAGCTGAACGGTGACGGCAGCGGGATGCAATAAACCATGAAGGTGTTGGTGGCGGTGACCAGCGGCGCCGCCGGCAACCAGATGGGGTCGTTGATGGCCGCCTTGCCCTCGATGAGGTAGGTGAGGCCCACCAGGGCGTTCGTCCACGAGAGGCAGAAGGCGTTGCTGGTGATGGTGACTCCCGTCACCAGGAGGTTCGTGCCGGTGGATTCGAACTCCATGGCGCGGATGGCGTAGGTGGCGGGCATCGCGGTGTCGTTGAACACGGCCAGGTACCAATCGCCCGCCGCCAAGGGCGGGGTGGAGTTGGTGAAGAGGAGAACGCGTTCGTTGTTGGTGCCGGGCGCGTCGCTGAGGTAATCGAACAGCGTCCGCGAAGGCAGCGGGAGACCCCGCCGGACCGCGAGGGTCACGTCGCCATCCGGCCCGAGCACCTCGAATTGCGCCCGCACAGAGGTGTTGGACACGGTGAAGAGGTAGTAATCCGCGCCGGCGGCCACGGCGGTGTTGGTGTAGGGCGAGGCGTTGGTGAGCACCACGATGTCCCCCGCCAAGGTCTGGTACGCTCGCACGGTGTAGGGGGTGGCGGCACTCTCGCGATTGACCACCGCGAGATACCAATCGCCGGCGGCAAGAGCCACGGGTGCCGAGGCAGCGTTCACAGAAATCCATTCTGGTGTGGCGCCAGGATTGGCCCCGGCGTAATCGAAGAAATTCTCGCCGGGCAGCGGCAGGCCGTGGCGCAGGTAGAGATCCACGTCACCGGCGTTTTCGTAAACGACGAAGTCCGCCTGGAGAGCAGCCGCATCGACGGTGAACACGTAGTAATCGATGCTGCCGGCGCCGGAGGCGGGATCGACGCTGTCGCCATGCGCGACTCCGTCGGTCAGGGTGATGATCTGGGTGGGGAAGATTTGCGTGGCGCGAACGGAGTAGTTCACCGCGGCGACCTCCCGGTTGACTACGGCGAGGTACCAGTCCCCATCCGACAGCGCCACCGGAGCCGAGGCAGGCGTGACGGCGATGAATTCATTCGCGAGGCCGGCGTTGGTGCTGGCGTAGGGGAACGCCGCCAGGGCGGGTAGCGGGAAGGTCTTCGTCACGTAGAGATCCACGTCGCCGTCCGCGGCGAATGTTTCGAAGTTCACCTGGAGCGGCCCGCCCGACACGGTGAAGAGGAAGTAGTCCGCGCCGAGGCTGCTGATGGCGCTGGCACCGGGCACAGTGTCCGTGTGGGTTACGCCGTCGATCAGCCGGATGATCTGGTTGGTGGCGATTTCGGTGGCCCGGACGCAGTAATCGACGGGTGCCAGGTCGCGGTTGATCACGGCGAGGCCCCACACTCCCGGCGTCAGCGCCAGAGGGGTGCCATTGGTCACGACGATGATTGCTTCATTGGTGGTGCCCGGCGCGGTGCTGTTGAGGGGGAACGTCGAGGCGTCGCCGAGCGGCAACCCGGGCGTGACGAACAGATCGACGTTGCCATTGGCGTTGAGTGTTTCGAAGAGCACCTGGGCGGCGTTTGAGGACACGGTGAAGAGGTAAAGGTTGGTGCCCACCGTGGGCAGCCCGTTGGGCGCGGCCACCGTGTCGCACCGGGCCAGGCCGTTCTGAAGCACGCGCAATTCGTCGCCCGTGATTTCGGTGACCTGGATCGAATAACCGGCGATGCCGGCGGTGGCGTTCGAGACGGCGAAGAACCAGTCACCCGCGCTCAAGGGGAGTGGACTGGAGTTCGTGCCGAGGATGATCGTCTCGGTGGCCAGGCCGCCATTGGTGCTGCGGTAGCGGTGACGCGCCGGACCTGGCACCGGCAGATTCTTGTCCACGTAGAGATCGACGTTCGTCGTGAGATCAAACACATCGATGCGAAGCTGCACCGCGTTCGAAGCGGCGCGGTACGCGTAGTAGTGGAATCCGCTGTGCGGGGGCGCGTTGGTCGGGCCCAGGTTGCGCCGTCGCACGTTGTCATCAAGGTAAACGATTTCCTGCGGGACGCGAAGCTGCGTGGCGCGCAGGCTGAAAGGACTTCCACCCGCGTTGGTGTTGACGACGGCGATGAACCAGTCGCCGGCCGGGAGGTTGGTGGAGTCAAGGGTGTTGGCGTCCCACACCCGGACGAATTCATTTGTGGTGATCTGGTTGGTGCTGGCGTAGGTGAAGTTCGTCGGGCCGGGCCGCGGCGTGAAGGCACTGGGGGCGGCCAGGACGTAGAGATTGAGATCCGTGGCCATGCCAAACAGCTCGAACTCCGCCTGCAGCGCGTTGGTTTCCACCTCGAACTTGTAGTAGTTCGTGCCGCCGGCCGGCACGAAATCGGTGTAGGCGATTCGGTTGGTCAAACAGATCAGGCCGTTCGTTTGGAAGACCTGCACGACATACGATTGTGCCGTGCTGGTCAGGTTCGTCACCGCCAGGTACCACGGTCCGGGAAGCAGAGGGCAGGGCAGGGTGTCACTTGTCACCGTCACGGATTCAGATACGGCGTGGAGGTTTGTCCCGAGGTAGCAGAAGTTCGTCGGCCCGGGCGGGAAGGGCAGCCGGTTGGCCACGTAGAGTTCCACCACTTCGGGCGCCGCGAGATTGGTGACCCAGAAATAGGCCTCGGTCGAGCGCGGCAGGATATCCACCTTGTAATACTGTACGGCGCCCGGGGCGACCGAGTTCGCATAGGGCTGATCGGTCAGGCAGATCACGTCGGTGGCGAACTGCGAGGCGCAAAGATCGTAGCTCACGGGCGTCGCGTCCCGGTTGACCACCCCGAGGTACCAACGGCCGGGCAGGAGCAGGTAGCTGAAGTCCTCGATGCGGATGAACTCGTTCGTCGTGCCGCCGTTGAAACTGCCGTAGTCGTTGAAACCGAGGTCCGGCAGGGGCAGGTAACGCCGGGCCACCAGGTCGGCGTCGCCACCGAGGTTGGTGAGCGAGAGGGAGACGGTCACCGCGTTCGAGAGGACGTCGAACTGGTAGTAGTCCGTGCCACCCGCTACGACTGTCCCGGAGGCGCAGCCGCCATTCCCCAGCGACACGATGTTGCCCAGGTCGGCATCAGTGTGATCGAAATCGACGCGGAGGACGAACTGGTTGGTCACGCCCGGTTGGGGCGGCGTGTTGCGCACGCCGAGGTAATAGCGGCGGCCCGGGCGCAACCGCGGCAGGGCGCGGCTGTCGATCAGCATCCACTGGTCGTCGAACTCGGTGGAGCCCAGCACGGAAACATCCGTCGCGCCCTCGGTGACGTCGTCGAGAAGGAAGAAGTCGTTGCGTCCGCGGCCGCTGGGCAGGGCGCCTT
Organism: Candidatus Methylomirabilota bacterium; assembly: GCA_035574135.1. Lineage (GTDB taxonomy): Bacteria > Verrucomicrobiota > Verrucomicrobiia > Limisphaerales > DATLZF01 > DATLZF01. The sequence goes on along the minus strand of DATLZF010000011.1, from coordinate 314 downwards.
GGTTGTAAAGAAGGTCGAGCGGGCCGCCCGTCAGGCTGAGGAGCCAGTTGGTGGCGTGGGCTGCGGTGGCAGGCACCTGCACGACGAAGTAAATAATCTGGCCGGGCCCCACCATGTTGGTGTGGGGCAGGCCGTTGGTGAGTGGAATGACGGGCGGGTTGGTGTTCACGAACGTCAACCCGAGTCGCCAGCTCAGGAGCGTGCCGTTGGTCAGCGCCGCACCCACGCGGTTGTCCCACACTTCCAGCGTCCACTCTCCGAAGGCTTCCTCTCCGGCGAGGGGCTTGAGCGGCTCCTCGGGCTGGTAGGTGGGT
>DATLZF010000010.1:0-2397 GCA_035574135.1 Candidatus Methylomirabilota bacterium | reverse complement strand
CAACTGGGTGACATGCTCAACAGTTACACCTGCATCTTCCTGCGCCGGGAATTCGCGGCCACCAACGTGGGCGCCGTCGTCGCCCTGCAACTGGATTACTTCATCGACGATGGCTTCGTGGCCTGGATCAACGGTGTGGAGGTGTTTCGTGTGAACGTGCCCGCGGGCGAAGTCACCCGGACCACGCTGGCCACCAACCAGCCGGCCGATCCGGCTCCGTGGGAGAGCGTCCGATTCCCCGTGCCCGCCGGGTTGCTGCGGGAGGGGGCGAATCTGCTCGCCGTGCAGGCGTTTAATACCTCGTCCGGCAGCAGCGACTTCGGCTTCGATTGCGCCCTGACCTCCCTGGAGGGCGACTCGACGCCTCCGACCATTCTGAGCGTGAGTCCGCCGCCCGGAGAAGTGAACGCCCTGACGCAGATCATGGTGACCTTCTCCGAGCCCGTCACGGGAGTGAACGCGGACGACTTTTACATCAACTCCCAGCCTGCCAGCGGAGTGACCGGTTCGGGGACGACCTACACGTTCACGTTCGGTCAGCCCTTGTATGGGCACGTGGCCATCACCTGGTTCGGCGATCATGGCATTCAGGATCAGGCTTTCGTGCCCAATCCCTTCGATGCCACGGCGCCTGGCGCAACCTGGAGTTACACGCTCATCGACGATATCCATCCGGAAGTGGTGTCGCTGTTCCCCTCACCGGGGACCACCGTGCGGACCTTGGGTCAGATCGAGGTGACCTTCAGCGAGGAAGTAAACGGGGTGCAAGCGGAGGATTTGCTGATCAACGGCCAGCCCGCAACCTCGGTCAGCCGCTTGGGTGGTGGCCCCTATGTGTTCCAGTTTCCGACGCCCGCCCCGGGGCCGGTTCAGGTGCGGTGGCGCGACGGCCACGGCATCACGGATCAGGCCACCGCGCCCAATCCATTCGCCGGTGGAAACTGGACCTACACCTACGATCCGGACGCCCCGGCGGGCGACCTGGTCATCACCGAAATCCTCGCCTCGAACCAGAACGGGCTGGTTGACGAGGATGGCGAGCCGCAGGACTGGATCGAGATTTACAACCGCGGCGCCGGGCCGGTGGACCTGGTCAACTGGTCCCTGAGCGACGATCCGGAGATTCCGGGCCTGTGGACGTTTCCGAGCCGCACGCTGGCGCCGGGCGCGTATCTGGTGGTCTTCGCATCGGGCAAGGATCGCAAGCCGACCTCCGCTTCGGGCCGGCTGCACACCAATTTCAAGCTGGGCCGCGGCCCCGATCACATCGGGCTTTACACCCCCGATTCGCCGCGGGCGCTGGCCAGCGGGTTCGACGCGTATCCCGAGCAGCGCAACGACCATTCCTACGGGTTCGACAGCGGCGGGAACCTGCGTTACTTCGCGACCCCGACGCCCGGGGCGCCCAACGGCGCCAGTGCCATCGTGGGCGTGGTTGAGCCGGTCCACTTCAGCGTCAGCCGCGGCTTCTTCAGCAACGCATTCACCCTGACGCTTTCGACGCCGACGCCTGGCGCGCGCATTCTCTACACCACGGATGGCTCCGAACCGACGCTGACCACGGGGATTCCGTTCGTGCAATCCCTGCGGATCACAAACACGACACTGCTGCGGGCGGCGGCGTTCAAGAACAACTTCCTGCCCTCGACCGTGGGCACGCACAGCTACCTGTTCCACCTCACGCCCTCGCAACGCACGTTGCCCATCCTGAATCTCGTGACGGCCACCAACAACCTGATCGGCCGCAACGGCATCCTTGGCATGGGCGGGGGCAGCCGGGCCAGCGATAATCTGTTCATCACCAACAATCCGGCCACCGATTACCACAACCCCTCGGCCCACGGCATTGCTTGGGAACGTCCGGTGTCTGTCGAATACATCGTGCCCGAGGACAACTCCGGATTCCAGATCGACGCCGGCATTCGCGTGCAAGGCAGCGATTACCAGCGGCCCCGGCTGCTGCCGAGCAGCAAGTTCTCCTTCCGGCTCTATTTCCGGGGCGAATACGGCCAGGGCACGCTCCAGTATCCGCTCTTCCCGCTGAGCACGGTGGACACTTTCGATCAACTGGTGCTGCGCGCGGGCTTCAACGAGCAGGCCAATCCGTTCATCCGCGACGAAATCACGCGGCGTCTATCGCATGACATGGGCCAGGTGGCCCCACACGGCAGCCTGTGGCTGGTGCTGCTCAACGGCGCCGTGTACACCAACAACCCTTCGCCCACCCCGGTGTACAACCCTTGCGAGCGCGTGCACGAGGAAATGCTGCGCGCCCACCTGGGTGGCGGCGAGGACTGGGACGTGGTCGCCCCCTCCTTTGCCACCAGCGCCAGCGGCCCGGGCGTGGTGGACGGCGACCGCAACGAGTTCAACAACTTCATGAACTTCATCTGGAAC
>DATLZF010000009.1:0-3993 GCA_035574135.1 Candidatus Methylomirabilota bacterium | reverse complement strand
CCCTGCCGCAAATGGCTCCCATGGAGGCCATCGAGGGCAAGTCGGACAAGCCCCGCGAACCGCTCCCGCCCATTTCCGCGTTGGACAAGATCATCGTGGCGTTTGCCGGGCCGCTCTTCAGCTTCCTGCTGGCCGTGGCCTTTGCGGTCGTGGTCTGGGTGGTTGGCCGGCCCGTCACCGAATCGGAGACAACAACCGTCGTCGGCCATGTGGACAAGGGCTCACCCGCCGAGAGGGCGGGTCTGCGTCCCGGAGATCGCATTCTGGAGATCGATGGCCATCCCGTCACGAAGTGGGGTGGCATGGGCTCGAGCGTGAGCTGGCGGATCATCCGCAGCGAGGGTGAGGTGGTGTCGCTCAAAATCGAACGCGGGGGTCAGATTCTCACCCTGGAGGCGCAGCCGGTGAAGCAGAAGGTCAAGCCATGGCAGCGCGCCAGCCTGCGCCAGTTGCTGATGGAGCCGTCGCACACGCCCGTGGTCGGTGCCGTGGTGCCCGGCAGTCCGGCCGAGCGCGCCGGATTGCGCCGGGGCGACGAAATCACCGAAGTCAATGGCCAGCCGCTCTACCATCCGGCAGGTCTGGGGGATTACATCGAGGCACACGGCGCCCGACCGTTGGTTCTCAAAGGGCGCCGCGCGGATCAATCCCTCGCCGTCAGCTTGACTCCTGAAGTGCCGCAGGGCGCCACCAACGACCTCCCGCGGGCCGGTATCCAATGGGACGCGGGCGGCGGCAAGCCCACCCTGGCGCGTCCCGGTGTGGGCGAGCAAATCCAGGCCAGCGTGGACGCGATGTTGAGCACGTTCGGCGCCCTGTTTTCGCCCAAGAGCGACATCAAGGCCCAGCACCTGAGCGGACCGGTCAAGATCTGGAACATCTATTACGTGCTCTTCAAGAGCGAGCAGGGCTGGCGTCTGGCCATCTGGTTCAGCGTGATCATGAACGTCAACCTCGCGTTGCTCAACCTCCTGCCCATCCCGGTGCTCGATGGCGGCCACATCACCCTGGCGATTGTCGAGGGCGTCATCCGCCGGCCCGTCAATGCCCGCCTGCTCGGCATCCTGCAGACCTCCTGCGCCGTGCTGCTCATCGGCTACATGGTCTATATCGCCTTTTACGATGTGCAGGAACTGCCCTGGCGTCGGGCGAAGGAGCCCTCACCTGTGGAAATGAAGTTCGCGCCCGGGGCACCGCCCGGCGCGGTGCCGGCGAAATAATTCCATGCAGTACACCCCCTCGGTCTATCTTCACCAACGCCGCCTCACCCGCGAAGTCGTGGTGGGCGATCCGCGACGCGGCGGCGTCATCATCGGCGGGCGGCACCCGGTCGTCATGCAGTCCATGCTCACGTGTGACACCATGGACACCACCGCGGCCGTCCAGCAGACGCTCGATCTGGTGGCCGTCGGCTGCCAGTTGGTGCGCATCACCGCGCCCACGGTCAAGGACGCCGCCAACCTCAGGAACATCGTCGAGGAACTCCGCCGGCGGGATTGCCACGTCCCCATCGTTGCCGACGTTCACTTCAAGCCCGAGGCGGCCCTGGAGGCCGCCCGGTGGGTGGAAAAGGTGCGGATCAACCCGGGCAATTACGCGGACCGCAAGAAGTTCGCCGTGCGCGAATACACCGACGCCGAATACGATGCCGAGTTGCGGCGCCTTGAGGAACAGTTTGCGCCGCTGGTCAAGCTTTGCCGGCAGCTCGGCCGCGCCCTGCGCATCGGCACCAACCACGGCTCGCTCTCCGACCGCATCCTCAACCGCTACGGCGACACGCCGCTGGGCATGGTTGAAAGCGCGCTCGAATTCGCCCGCATCGCCCGCCGCCACGACTTCCACAACTTTGTGTTCTCGATGAAGTCGAGCAACCCGAAGGTGATGATCGAGTGCTACCGCCTGCTCGTCGCCCGGCTTAACGAACTCGGGCCCGACTGGAACTATCCCATCCACCTCGGCGTCACCGAAGCCGGTGAGGGCGAGGACGGCCGGATCAAGAGCGCCATCGGCATCGGCTCGCTGCTGTGCGACGGGCTGGGCGACACCATCCGCGTCTCGCTCACCGAGGACAGCCCGCGCGAGATCGAGGTGTGCCGCGACCTGCTCGCCCAGATTCCCGACCTCACCGTCCCCGCCGAGAGCCCCTTGGCGGCCTCGCTTCAATCGTTTCGCGATTCGCCGCCGCCCTTCGATCCCTTCGCCTTCCAGCGGCGGGTCACACCCGAGATTGATCTCGGCCTCGACGGCATGAAATGCGGCGGCGAGCAGACCGTTCGGGTGGTCGTGACCCGCGCGACGTGGGAGAAGGTGGCCCCGAAGATCTCCCCCAAGGCGGACGTGAAGCCCGAGGCGGTGTACGAGGACTTGAACGTCCTGGAACTCGATCCCACCCGGGACCTGCGCCCCGAGGATGTTGTCTGCGACGACCAGCTCGTGACCGTCCGGGACGGAGTGAACCTGCCACCCATTGCGGCCTTCCGCCTGCTCGCGCTCAAGTTGCACCGCCTCGGGCGGCGGAATCCGATTCTGCTCAAGGATTGCCTTGTGTTCGGCAGCGCGCCGCTGCCACCGAAGATCGCCCTGCTGCGCGCCTCGGTGGTGATTGGCTCGCTGCTGGCCGATGGCATCGGCGACGCCATCATGGTCCGAGGCGAGGCGGGTGGCGGCCAATCCCTGCGGCTGGCCTACAACATTCTCCAAGCGGCGGGCTGCCGGTCGTTCAAGACCGATTACGTGGCGTGCCCGAGCTGCGGTCGCACGCTGTTCAACCTCCAAACCGTCACCGCGCGGATCAAGGAGCGCACCCAGCACCTCAAGGGCGTCAAGATCGCCATCATGGGCTGCATCGTGAACGGGCCGGGTGAAATGGCGGACGCCGACTTCGGCTACGTGGGCGGCGCGCCGGGCAAGATCAACCTCTATGTGGGCAAGACTCCGGTCCGGTTCAACATCCCCGAGGCCGAGGCGGTGGATCGGCTGGTGGATCTGATCCGCGAGCACGGCAAGTGGACCGAGCCGGACCCCACTGCGGCCCTGACGTCGCCTTGAGCGCCTCCGGCCTCGCGAACAAATAGGCGCCCATGACGTGGTGCGCGGCGGCACGGCTGGCACGTGGGTGACCGGCCGCAGCCCGCGCGGGGCAAGGTTGCGGCCGCGCGTTGCCCGGCCCGTGGGGCCTCACTTCAACGATTTCAAAAACGCCACAAGGTCCGCCAGTTGTTCGGGTGTCAGATGTTCGTCGAGCCCCTGTGGCATGATTGACACCGATCCGGGCCGCATGTCCCGGATGTCGGCCCGGGCCAGGCGGACTTCGCTGCCGGGGCCGGTGACGAGGGTGATCTGGCCGCTACTGTCCTCCCGCACCACCCCGGAATGTTCCTCGCCGCTGCGGGTGGTGACGATCATGGGCTCGTAGCTGCGCACGAAGCTGGCGCTGGGATAGACGATGGCCTCCAGCAGGTCGCGTCCGGTGCGGATCGAGCCAATGCGCGAGAGATCGGGGCCGTCGCGACCGCCGAGATAGCCGACCTGGTGGCAGGTGGAACAGGCGGTTTGCGCGCTCTCGAACAGGCGCCGGCCGCGGTCGCGGTCGCCGGAGGGCAGGGCCTTCTCCAGTTCGTCGAGGCGTTTTTTTTGTCGGGCGGCGTCGGCGTTGAGGCTGGCCGCCAGCGCGGCGGCCTGCTGCTGGACAGCTTCGGGGTATTTGGCGAACACCGGCTTGATTTGCTCGGCGCGCAGGCTGGACAGGCTGGAGGCGGCGCGGAGCGCGGCGACGAGCTTGGTGCCCACGGTTTCGGAAGTGGTCCGCTCGAAGGCGGCGAGCAGACGCGGGAGCTCCAGCGGGCCGGCCACCTGAACGGTGTCGAGCAGGCGGAGCAATTCCGTATCATTGAGCCGGGCGCGGGCGAGGATGCTGGCGGCAGTGGTGCGTTGGAGCGGCGGTTGGGACGGATTAATCTGGGCGCGCAGGAAGTCGTAGGTGGCGTCGTCGAG
>DATLZF010000008.1:0-2397 GCA_035574135.1 Candidatus Methylomirabilota bacterium | reverse complement strand
GCTCTCGCCTCACCGAGCCATCAGCGCCAGGCTGGCCAGGGCCGTGTAGCCGGCCGCCAGCACATCATCCACCGTCACGCCCCAGCCCCCGGCCAGCCTTTGGCTGGCTCGTACCGGCCAGGGCTTCCACACGTCGAAGAGCCGGAACAGCGCGAAGATCAGAACCGTCCTCCACCAGGTGTCCGCCGTGAAGAAGTGTTCCGGCGCCGGCATCGCGCCGGCGGGCCACCAGACGTGGATCACCCACGGCAGAAAGCAGAGCGGGATCGCCGCGATTTCGTCCAGCACCACCGAGCCGGGATCCTTCTTTCGCAGGACCCGCTCGGCGGCGTCACAACACCAGACGGACCACCCGAGCCCGGCCACGGTGCCGGCCACGAACGTCCCGAAGTGACCCGGCAGCAGAAGGACGAGAAACCAACCCATGCCCAGCACCGAGCCGAATGTACCCGGCGCCTTGGGAATGCGGCCGACACCCAGACCCTGCGCCAGCCACACGGCCAGTCGATTCCGGGCGTTCCGGGCGGCGGACTTCGTTGCATCGTTCTGTCTCACCAAACGTGCCACTTCCCGCGCGGCGAAGAGGATCAACACCACACAGACAATGAGCGCGACCTCCCCTTGCCCGAGAAACCCGGCCAGCCAGGGCGGCGATGGAGAATCCGGAGCCATGGCCCACGCCGCCTCACATGTCCCGCAAGAAAAGCTCCCGGTTGCGCCAGAGATAAAACCAGCCGGACAAAAAGGTCAGAATGATCGCCACCCACTGACTGGCCCAGACGAAGTCGCAGACCCACGGTCGGGCAAACAGCCAATGCGAGCCGAAAACCGCCTGACCTGCCACCCCCCAGTCGGGATAGCTGATGAACACGAGCGTGGCGATGATGGTCGTCACCTGCGATGCCGTCTTGTGCTTGCCCAGGCCTTCGGCGGCCAGCACCACGTGCTTGCTGGCGGCCAGCAGGCGCAGGCCGGTGATGGCCAGTTCGCGCGCCACGATCACCACCACCATCCAGGCCGGAATGAGCGCCTGCCCGACGAAGGCAATGAAAGCCGAGCAGGTGAGGATCTTGTCGGCCAGCGGGTCCATCAAGATCCCAAAGTTGGTGATCAACCCCCGCCGCCGCGCGATCCGGCCATCCATCCAATCCGTCAGCGCCGCGGCGATGAACACGACCAGCGCCGCCGTGTGATGGAACGGAAACTCGGCGAACAACGCCACCAGAAACACGAGGGTGAGGACGAAACGCGAAACGGTCAGTTGATTGGGCAGGTTCATGCCGGCTCCGCGATCAGGTCGTAGTCGGTGTGTCCCACCACGCGCACGCGGGCAAACTCGCCCACGGGCAGCCGGCCGCGCACGAACACCCGGCCATCGATATCCGGCGCGTCGGCTTCGCCCCGCGCCACCTGATAACGTCCCCGAAGCTGCCCGGCCTCCTCGTCCCGGCCCCGCAGCCAACCGTGCTCCCAGGAACGGACCCGTGCCTCGCGGAGTTGCCGGGCATTGGCCTCGCCCTCGACCAGCACCTTGAGCGTGCGGCCCACGAAGGACTCGGCCACGCCCACCGCCACCTCATGCTGCACCGCCATGGCCCGCTCGCGGCGCTGCTGCCGCACGCGCTCGGGGACCTGCGCCTGCATCGCGGCCGCACGGGTGCCGTCCTCCTTCGAGTAGGCAAAGACCCCGAGCCGCTCGAACTTCGTCTCGCGGATGAACTCCAGCAGCGACTCGAAGTGCGTCTCCGTCTCCCCCGGAAACCCGACGATGAAGGTCGTGCGCAGGGCAATGCCCGGCACACCGGCCCGGATGCGATGGATCAGATCGACGATGTAGTCGCGGGTCGTCTCGCGGCGCATGCGTTCGAGCATGACCTCGTGAATGTGTTGCAACGGCATGTCCACGTAGCGCGCCACCTTCGGGCAGGCCGCGAGCGTGGCGATCAATTCATCCGTCCAGTGCGCCGGATGGGTGTAGAGCAGCCGAATCCAGAAGTCGCCCTCCAGCTCGTTCAACTCCCGCAACAGAGTGCAAAGCGTGGTGCCCCCGGCCGCCAGCGTCCGCGTGGCCGCCGTGAACTTCTCCGGCGACGAAATCGCCCGGCTGTGGTTGGGGCGCAAATCCAGCCCGTAATAGGTCGAGTCCTGGGAAATGAGATTCAGCTCCTTCACGCCCTCGGCCAACAGCCGCCGCGCCTCCGCCACCACGTCCCGCTGCGGCCGGCTGCGATGGCTGCCGCGCATCCGGGGGATGATGCAAAAGCTGCACGGGTGATTGCAGCCCTCGGCGATCTTGATGTAGGCGAAGTGGCGCGGCGTGAGCCGGAAACGGGGCGTGGCGTAGTCCGGGATGTAATTCGGCCGCGCGTGCACCTCCACCAGCGGTGCGGCGGGCAC
>DATLZF010000007.1:0-3101 GCA_035574135.1 Candidatus Methylomirabilota bacterium | reverse complement strand
GACGAAAGCGCATCAGCCGGATGGCGTGAGCTATGCCGCCATTTTCCGCGAGTTGAACCTCGTCGAGCGTCTTCGCGCGGAGAACATCAGCGAGGTGTGGGTGTGGGGCGCGCCCTACTTCGGCACCGACGAATACGCGATGAAGATCCCCGGCGATCAGGTCTTCTATCCCACCGACAACCCGTGGTTCTACCGGCCCTACGACATTCCCGACTGCGGTCGCACGGTGTGGGTGATGGGGTTCAACTACGAAGTCGGCGAGGACAACGCCCTGCACAGCTTCGGCCACCGTTGCGAGGGAATTCTGGCTCTCACCGTCGGCCGTGGCATCTGGGCCGACGCAGCGGGCGAGACCAACGTCTGGAGCCGGTTCACGCGTCAGGCGGAGAAATTTCCCAACGATGCGCAGGTGGGCAACGTCCACGGCGGGCCCAACGCCCGGCGCGGCTACGACTACGGCCAGACCAACCTTGTTCTCTCCGGCGCGGACGACTGGTTCGATTATCCGCATCTCACCGGTCGCAAGACCTGGGTGAACTGCGACACGTGGGGCCGGCCCCATCATTTGAACTTCCAGCGCTGGTGGCTGAACCACCTCCCGAAGAACCAGGGCACCTGGCAGGGCTTTTACAACAACTGGTGGCGCTACATCGTGGACTACGATGACGCGGTGCGGACCCTGCCGCCGCCGGGCGGCCGGCTGCACAAGGCCCGGGTGGCGGTGTACTGAGCGGCCATCCGCGTGTGGCCGACCGGCGGCAGGCGCACGCGCCCGGAGCCAAGGCCCCGGCCGATCGCGCGGGAGTTGGCACGCACGCGGGATTTGCCCCCGGCCCTCCTTCCGGCCACACTGGCTCCGTGTTCGAGTCCGATGACGTCGCCTCAGGTGCCGCCGGGATGATCTGCATCCACGGCGCCCGCGAGCACAACCTCAAAAATCTCACCCTCCAGATTCCCCGCGACAAATTCGTCGTGATCACCGGCGTGAGCGGCTCGGGCAAGAGCACCCTTGCCTTCGATATCCTTTTTGCCGAGGGGCAGCGGCGTTTTCTCGACTCCATGAGCGCCTACGCGCGGCAGTTCGTCGAGCAACTTGGCCGGCCGGACGTGGACCTCGTCACGGGCCTGCCACCCACCGTGAGCATCGAGCAGCGCACCACGCGCGGCGGGGGCAAGAGCACCGTGGCCACCGTGACCGAGGTGCATCATTTCCTGCGCCTGCTCTTTGCCCGGCTGGGCGTGCAGCACTGCCCCGCTTGCCGCCTGCCCGTCGAGGCGCAAACGCGCGATGCCCTCGCCGCCCGGCTGCGCCAAGAGTCCCGCCGTCGCGGTGACCTGCTTCTGCTGGCACCGGTCGTGCGCAATCGCAAAGGATTCCACACCGACGTGGCCCAGTGGGCCGCGCGGCACGGTTACAAGGAGCTGCGGGCGGATGGGAAGCTCTACGACACCGGCAAACCATTCCGCCTCGACCGCTTTCGGGAGCACGATGTCGAAATCGTGGTGGGCGTGCTGGACCAGCGCCGACGCGCCCGGACCCGGCCGCCCGGCGAACTCATCGACGAGGCGCTGGATCTCGGCAAGGGCACCCTCTTCGCTCTCGACAACCACGGCGTGCTCACGGTGCATTCGACCGAACGGGCCTGTCCCAAATGCGCGCGCTCCTTCGCCCCGCTGGATCCGAAGAATTTTTCCTACAACTCGGCCCAGGGCTGGTGCCCGCGCTGCCGGGGGTTTGGCGAACTGTTTTACCTGCCCGACGCCGAACGCGGGGCCAACGCGGACGCCATCGAGGAAAGCTGGTGGAGCTGGGCCACCGAACGCGAGACGTGCCCCGAGTGCCAGGGCGCTCGGTTGCGTCCCGAGGCCCGCGCCGTCCGCCTGCGGCTGCCGCCGGCACAAGCGGGGGCCTTTGACCCGGCGGGTGCCACCCTGGAGGATTTCTCGCGGCTGGCGGTGGCACCGGCCTTTCGCCTCTTCCGCGCGCTGCGGTTCAAGGGCCGCGAGGCGCTGATTGCCCGGGACATCCTGCCTGAGATCGTTGAGCGGCTGCGGTTTCTCGACGAGGTGGGGCTGGGCTATCTGCAATTGGGGCGGAGCGTCACCACGTTGTCCGGCGGCGAGGCTCAGCGCATTCGCCTGGCGGCGCAACTCGGCTCGAACCTCAGCGGCGTGCTCTATGTGCTGGACGAGCCGACCATCGGCCTGCACGCGCGGGACAACGAGCAATTGCTGGATGCCCTCGGCCAGTTGCGGGCGCGCGGCAACTCGCTCGTCGTGGTCGAGCACGACGAGGCCACCATGCGCCGCGCCGACCACATCGTCGATCTCGGCCCCGGCGCCGGCGCCCACGGCGGCCGGATCGTGGCGGCCGGATCGCTGCCGGAGTTGCTCGAAAACGAGGACTCGATCACGGGCCGGTGCCTGCGCGAGCAGCAACAACGACCCCGTCCCGCCCGGGGCTCGCGCCGTCCGGTGAGCCCACCCGACCCCGCGCCGGCCCGGCATGTCCGGTCGCCCGAGGCCGCTCCCGGCTGGCTCATCCTGCACGATGCGCACGCGCACAATTTGAAGCATGTCACCGTCCGCTTTCCCCTGGGCCGATTCGTGGTCGTGACCGGCGTAAGCGGCTCGGGCAAGAGCACGCTGATCCGCGAGTGTCTGCTCCCCGCGTTGCACGCCGCCTTGAGCAGGCCGAGAAGCCGTCCGCCCGCCCTGCCCACCGGCGCCCGCATCGAGGGCGCGCATCAGTTGAAGGCGGTGTACGAGGTGGACCAGTCCCCCATCGGCCGCACGCCGCGCAGCACCCCGGCCACCTACGTCGGGTTCTTCGACGACATCCGGGCGTTGTTCGCGCAAACGCCCGAGGCCCGGATGCGCGGCTACGGTGCCGGTCGCTTCAGCTTCAACAGCGCGCAGGGCCGGTGCCCGGAATGCGAGGGGGCCGGCCTGATCAAGCTGGAGATGAACTTCCTGCCGCCGGCGTTCGTGACCTGCGGCAGTTGCAACGGCCGCCGTTTCAACGGCGAGACGCTCGACATCGAATACGCCGGCCGGAACATCGCCCAGGTGCTGGAGTTGAGCGTCGAGGAGGCCCTGAC
>DATLZF010000006.1:0-5216 GCA_035574135.1 Candidatus Methylomirabilota bacterium | reverse complement strand
GTGATCGTGGGCGACCGCCTCGAAATCCAGGAACTCGCCATTCGCGAGCAGGTGCGCATGGTGATCGTCACCGGCGGCCTGCCGATTTCGGGGGCCATGGTCGATTTCGCCACCAAGCACGGGGTGGCCTTGCTCCAGTCGCCGCACGATTCGGCCACGACCGCCATGCTGTGCCGCGCCGCCATCGCGGTCCGGCACATGGTTCACGACCGTTTTCTTTCCTTTCGCGAGGATGAACCGTTGAACGGCATCGAGGCCATGGCGGCTGCGTCGCAGTTCCAGGCGTTTCCCGTGCTGGGGCCCGAGGGCCGCACCGTGGGCATCCTTTCCAAGTCCGATTTCCTCAAGAAGGTCAACCGCCAGTTGATCCTCGTGGACCACAACGAACTCTCGCAGGCCGTTCAGGGTGCGGACCGGGTTGAAATCGTCGAGATCATCGACCATCACCGCATCGGCGCGTTGACCACCAGCCAGCCCATCGTGTTCCGCAACGAACCGGTCGGCTCGACCAGCACCATCGTGGCGGACTGCTTTTTCCGTCACCAGGTGCCCATGCCCCGGGAGATCGCCGGCTTGCTCCTGGCGGGGCTGGTCTCCGATACCCTCAACCTGACTTCGCCCACCACCACGGCGCGGGATGCCGAGGTGCTGGCTCAGCTCGAGAAGCTGTCCGGAGTCTGCGCACGGGACTTTACGGAAAAGCTCTTCTCGTCAGGCTCGGTTCTGATCTCCATGCAGCCAGCCCAGGCCATCGTGGCCGACTGCAAGGAATTCCGCGAAGGGGGCCACATCTTTAGTGTCGCGCAGATCGAGGAGCTGGGGTTTGACCCGTTCTGGAAGCAGAAAGACGCGGTGCGTGAGGCCCTCGAAGCCTACCGGGCTCGCAAGGGCTACCATTTCTCCGCCCTGCTGGTCACCGATGTCACCACCAACAGCTCGCTGCTGCTCATCACCGGGTCGGCGGACTTTCTCAAGTGCATCGACTACCCGCGCGTGGAAGAGGGCATCTATGAACTGGCGGGGGTGGTTTCGCGCAAAAAACAACTCCTGCCCTACCTCACTCACTGTCTGAAGCTCGGCCCGGCGCGGGCCGCCTGATCCGCGGCTGTCAACCCTCCCTCGGCCCCAGTTCGCCAATCCGGTAGCCTTGCGGATACGACGGATGCGGCATCTCCGTCCGCAGCAACGGCCGATGTCGGCGCGGCAGGCACCGGAGCAGGCACGCCCGGGCGCGCAATCCCACGTTAACCATCCGTCGCAGCCACGGCGCAGGTCGGGGAAATCCAAACGCGTCCAGCAAGCGATCATCCAACAGGGCGTAGATGACCCGCAGGACGACCGGCCGCAGCCAAGGTGGGAACCACCCGGCAAAGAGCTTCACCGTGGCCGTGCCCACCCGGTGGTTGGCGTCGGTGTAGCGGTAATGACGCCGCTCGTAGTCCACATTGAAGCGCTCGAACGCCTCGTAATCGCCGGGGATGTCCCGAATGTTCATCCGCTGGCCCACCGCCCGCCAGAAGTGGAACAATGCGATTCGTTCCCGGGGCGTCATCCGCCGCCAGCCGAACCGCGCGTTCCACCGGATGGGCTCGAACACGAAGGTCGAAAGCACGTAAAGAAAGTCCTCGTTGGCGATCTGGAACCGGCCGTGCAGGGCATTCATGCGCTTGATGGCCGCCCGGCCCCGTTCGCTGTCGTAGCCGTGCTCCATGATCTCGCTGACGATGAGATCCGTGTCGTCGTAGCGCTTCTGTGACCGGCGCTCGAATTCGCCCGTCTGATGCAGCAGCGCGGAAATCGAAGGCACGCAAAACGTGCGGAACAGCGCGAATTCCAGCGCCCGCGTGGTATCGAACGGAAAATCCACCCGGCAACTCAGGAAAGTGATTCGTTGATGATCACGAACCGGATCCAGCAACTCGATCTCCCGCAGCGCTCTGGAGGCAAACCAACTCATGTTCCGTCTGCCCGCTGTTTACGCCTGCCGGCGACGGTCGGATGCAGCCACTCTGGCGGACCAAGTTCGGCGCCGGACCGAATGGTCAGGGCCACTGCAGATGCTTGTGGAGAAACTCGAACGTGCCCACGCCGTGAATGGTATGGGGGCCGTTGAAGAACTCGATGGCCGTGCGCTCGGGCAGGCCGAGCCTGGCGTAGGCCCGGCGCACGCGGGCGTACTCGCGCGCCACCCATTCGTCGGGGGCCACGCCGTCATCGTGCCCGCGCTCGACCATGAACGGCCGCGGCGCGATCATCCCCGCCATCTCGGCGTAGCTCCAAGTGTGGCCAAGATTGAACTCGTACATGTCCAGTTCCACGGTGAAGAGATAGCTGTAGCCCGCCTCGACGGTGGCGCACTTGGTCGCCCAGTCGTTGAAATCCGCCGAGCAGATCGAAAGGCAATACCCTTCCAGCACCGCCGGCACCCGCATCGCCGTCTTCCCGCCGTAGGACAGCCCGTAGAACGCGATCCGCTGCGCATCGACGAATGGCAGCGAGCCCAGCCATTCGAGAATGCGCTCGTGCTGGCCGATGATAACGGAGAACAGCGACTTGCCGAGAGGGTGCGCCTTGCGTTGCAACACGCGAAACGCGTACTGGCCCCGATACGGATTGTGCGGCGCAAAGACGATGAACCCGCGCTCGGCCAGGCGGGCGGCAAAAGCCCGGTAGGCCGCGTAACCGGGCGCCTTCGGGTCGGCTGTGATCGTGTCCGCCGGCAGGCCCTCCAAACCATGCTGGCAGACCACCACGGGGCGGCGTTCGCCCGGCTGGAGGTCCCGCGGCACCAGCAGCACGCCCCAGGCAAACACGTCCGGCCACACATCCAGCACCACATCGTAGCCAATCCACTTTTCCTCCGCATAAACCTTGCGCGAACGCGGATTCGCCGGGCCCGTGGGTGAGGGCAACCGGCCGATAAGTTGCTCCCAGAAATTCGTGGCGGCCACGCGGGCGGCCGCGCGCCACGCTTCGGGCGACGTGCGCGGCATCACCTGCCAGAACGTCTCGTCGCGCACCCGCTCGCTGGCCCGCAGCAAACGCTGCGCATGTTCCACCAGTTCGTCGAACTGCCGTTTCTGGCGCGGCGCCGGATCGAAGTTCGGGCGGGCATGCGGTGGCACCGGCCCTGGCGGCTTCAACTCCGCCACCGGGGCCCCGAGCTTGGTCAGCAAGGACAACACGGCCCGGTCCGCCATCGGTCCGATGGGATTGCCTTCGTTGCGATACTTCAGCTCGGCAAAGGCTCCGGAGGCCAGGGGCCGCACCAGCGCATTGGCCCGCGCGACTTCGAGCTCGACGAGGTGAAACTCGGGTGTGGCGATGCGGCCGGGGGCGGCCACGTTGGCCCGGCCAGCCCGGGCTGCCGGAGGGCCGGCAATCGCGGGCGCCTCGCTGTACTCGACAATCAATGCCCGCGGCGCGATGAGGCTGGCAATCTCCGCATCGCCAAATTCGGTCAACAGCCCCCACACGTCCCGATAGATGGGCTCTTCCCACACGCGCTCGCGGGCGGCGAAGTAGCCGCTCACCAGGGCCGCCTCGATCCGCGGTTCCAGCGCAGCCGCATACATCGCCAGCAGTCCGCCCTCGGCGTAACCCGCCACCCCAATCCGCGGCGCGGCCGCGCCGGGCGCATCCCCGCGCGCCGCCAGCCAGTCCACCGCGGCGAGAATCTTTTGCACTTCGTAACCGATGATGTGCCGCCCCATCTCAAAGGCCTGGCGCCAGACCCATTCCCGCTGCGGCTGGTTGGTGAAGCGGCGGAGGACGGGATTGCCGGATCCTTCGTCCTGCCGGTTGATCAACACCGGGACAATGACGCGGCAGCCGTGCTCGGCCAGACGCCGGGCGAACTGCTGTGCTGCCGGCACACCGGCCGCCAGCCCGCACACCATCTCAGGCGTCTGGTCGGCGTCCGGCAGGGCTACAATCTGAGCCGTCACCCGGCCCTTCGGCTCGAGCAGCAGGCCCTCTCCCGTCACGCCGTCCAGGACCGGCCATCGCACCGCGTAAATGGCGTAAGCAGCGGTTTCCGCCACCAGCGCCGGGCTGCCGGTGGAACTGACGAAATCCATCTCCGCAAATGGCACTCGCGGATCGACCGCGCCAATCAACCGCCGCAGCCGGTCGCGGTTGGGTTGCACCGAACGCGCGTAGGCTTCGGCCGAACTCAAGTCGCGCCGCCAATGTCGCGCGCGTTCGGCGGGCGATTGTTCCAGGGCCCGCATCAGGAACCGGTCGATGCCGGCCACCATTTGTGTGGAAAGATCGCCGGTCACCTGCAACGGCTGCGTGCCGGGCAGGGAGGGCGGCTCTTGTGCCTGGAGCGCGGCGGCGCAAATGAAGACAAGGCCCGTCAGCGGTCTCGTGTGCATGGCGCCGGCGTAGCATCCGTGGCAAGCCAGGTCGAGTGCCGTGTTGAGCCGCCGTCAACGCCGGGGGAACGCGGAGCGCCGCGCTCCGCCGGGCTCAGGGCTATTGCCCGGTGGTGCGGCAAACCTGGACCGACGATTTCATCGCGCGCGGGAAGGCGACGCGCCCACCACAGCCCGGTGCACCAAGTTGCATCGGCGACCGGCAAGATTCTGCCCCACCCGGCCGCCCCCCGCCGGTAGGCCGCCGGGCGATGGGGTTGCCAACGTGCTGCTTGTTGCGCACGCAGTCATATCGCTGGTCACCGGGCCGGCCGGCGCCGCCCACCAGGGTTTCAAAAAAGGAAATGGACGTTGGCGGCAGGTCTGGGGATCGCAGCCGCCCAAGCGAGGCGGCCCGGCAATCACCGCGAGAAACCGCTTGCCTCCCTGGGCGGGTGCCGAAATGCTGCCGGTATGGAAAACCCGGATCAACTGCGGGAATTGTTTCGCATGCAGCGCGCACTCAACGAGCGCATCGGCGTGCAGACCGACGGCATGACCGAGGAGGAGCAGACACGCTGGATTCTCAACTACTGCCGCGCCATGTCGCAGGAGATCGCCGAACTCACCGACAGCGTGCCGTGGAAATGGTGGGCCAGGTATCAAAAGTTCGACCGACAGAACGCGCGCGTGGAGGTGGTGGACTTGTTCCACTTCCTGATCAGCCTGGCCCAGGTGCTGGGTATGAGCGCCGATGACGTCTTCCAGGCTTACGTGAAAAAGAACGAGGTGAACCTACGGCGCCAGGAGGGGGGCTACACGGTCAAGAACGAGGCGGACTCGAAACACATCTGACTC
>DATLZF010000005.1:0-8465 GCA_035574135.1 Candidatus Methylomirabilota bacterium | reverse complement strand
AGCGCGGGCGGCGAAGCGGAAGCCGCGGCCGCGCCGGCGCAGGACGTGAGCGAGGACATCCGCCGCTTCCAACACAAGCCGCGCGATGTCAAGGCGCACCTCGATCGCTTCGTCATCCGACAGGAGGAAGCCAAGAAGGTCCTTAGTGTCGCGCTCTGCGACCATTATCACCACGTCCGCCTGGCGCTCGAAGGCCGCGATCAACCCAACTATGCCAAACAGAACATCATCCTGATCGGCCCCACGGGGGTCGGAAAAACCTATCTCATTCGGAGCATCGCGGATCTGATCGGCGTGCCGTTCGTCAAGGCGGACGCCACGAAGTTCTCCGAAACCGGTTACGTGGGCGGCGACGTCGAGGATCTCGTGCGCGACCTGGTCCGCCGTGCCGGCGGCGACGTGCAGCGCGCCCAGTACGGCATCATTTACATCGACGAGATCGACAAGATCGCTGCGGCTCCGGGGGCGATCGGGCGGGACGTAAGCGGTCGGGGAGTGCAGACCAACCTGCTCAAGCTCATGGAAGAGACGGAGGTCCCGGTGCGCGCACCCAACGATATTGCCGGCCAGATTCAGGCGATGATGGAGGCGGCGCGGCCCGGCGCCCGCAAACAGCCGGCCACGATCAGCACCAAGCACATTCTGTTCGTCGTCAGCGGCGCCTTCAGCGAACTGGAGAAGATCGTCCGCAAACGGCTGCGTGAGGCCACCATCGGTTTTGCTGCCGGCGTCGCCGCGCCGGTGGATACCGAGCAATGCCTGGACCAGGTGCAGACGCGCGACTTCGTCGAGTTCGGATTCGAGCCGGAGTTCATCGGCCGCCTGCCGGTGCGGGTGGTGTGCCATCCGCTCTCGATCGAGGACTTGTTCCAGATCCTGAAGACCTCCGAGGGCAGCATTATCCGTCAATACGAGCAATCCTTCGCCGCCTACGGCATCGAAGTACTGTTTCGGGACGACGGACTACGGCGCATCGCCGAGCTGGCGGCGGAGGAGCAAACGGGCGCCCGCGGGCTGATGACCGTCTGCGAGCGCGTATTTCGGAGCTTCAAGTTCGAACTCCCGTCCACCGCCGTGAAGCGGTTCGAGGTGACCCGCGAGTTGGTCAACGATCCCCGATCCGCGCTGGCCAGGCTGCTGGAGGCGCAGGAGAACGAACAGCACGCTCTGCTGCGCCAGGTGGTGCACGAGTTCGCCGAGCGCTTCGGCCAGGAACACGGCCTCCGCATCCGCTTTCTCGACGAGGCGGCGGAGCACCTCGTCACCAGCGCGCTGGCCGCAGGCGTGCCGGTGCGCGACCTGTGCGCGCGGCGCTTCAAGGATTTGCATTTTGGACTGAAACTCATCGCCGCCAACACGCATCAGCAGGAGTTCATCATCGACCGCGCCGCCGCCGAGGCCCCGGACAAGGTGTTGAGCGACTGGGTGGTGGCCAGCTATCGGCAGGGACAAGCGGCAGGGAGGGGAAGTGACGGCGCCCGGCAGTGACCGGCCGCTGCCGGTGCGGAGGTCATGGCAGGCGGCCCTCAGGGCCGCATGGCCAGGGCCAGCAACCGGCGGAGGCGCTCGCGGTTGGGCGCATCGAAAACCTCGACCGGGTTGAAATCGTCGGTCAGCACCCGGCCGTGAGCGAGGTTGGGTTCGCGCAGGTTGTTGAACGCCTCGCGCACCTGCGCCACCGCGGCGCTGTGCACGTTCGCGAAGTCCGGCGGGTGGCGCAGGGTCAGGGCCGGATCCGGTGAGGCCACGTAGAGGGTGTTGCCGTGTTGGGCCGCGTGGATGCGCACGCTGGCGAAGACGTTGGTCAACGTCTTGTAGAGCGACGCACCGAAGAAATCGTGCCTGGAATCCAGGTCGGCAAAGGTGTTGATCACCAGCACGCCATCGGGCCTGAGCACGCGCCGGACGTCCGCAAACGCCTCGCGCGTCATGAGGTGCGACGGGTTGGAGTCGCCAAGGAACGCATCCAGTAGCACGGCGTCGTAGTGCTTGCGGCATTGCCGGACGAACAGCCGGCCGTCCGCGATGGTCAGGTTCACCCGGCTGACATCGAGGTCGAAGTATTTCTCGGCCAGAGGCACCACGTCCGGGTTGATCTCGACGGCATCGACGCGGACGCCCTCGCGGGCCAGTTCCCGGGGCACGATGCCGATGCCCATGCCGATGCACAGCGCATCCTCAAGACGGGGCGCGTAGGCGTGAGCCAGACCGTGCAGCATGTAGGTGAACATGGACACGCTCTGCTGGCGTTCCGTGTCGTAGGTGTTCTGAACGAGGTAATCGTTGAGGTAGTAGCGCCGCGGGCTGTCCTTGGCCTGCAACACCTGCAGCAGCCCGAAGTTGGAGTTGCCGCGAAACAACTCCTGCTGTGCTCCTGCCACCTTCTGCTCCTGACGCACCCCGAGATAGCCCAGAGCCAGCCCGATGACCACGCCCAAGGCCAGCCTGGCCGGGCGGAACTGGGCGCGTCCCCAGGTGAAACCGTAGCCGGCCGCGAGCGCGATCAACACCACGGCGCAGCCGTACATGGTCACCGAATTGGGCAGCAGGGGAATGAGGATGTAGCCGATGGCGACCGTCCCCAGGAAGCTGCCCAGCGTGCTGATTGCCGTCAACCGGCCCACGTTGCCGCCCACGTCTTCGACGGCCCGCGTCAGCACGCGAACGAGGAATGGTCCCGTCATGGCCAGCAGGCTCAACGGCACGAAGAACAGAGCGGCGGACGCCAGCAAGGATCCGATGGCGAGAGGGAACTTGAGGCACTGATAGGCCACCCATTCGCATCCGGCGATGGTGATGCCCAGGTACACCGCTGCGACCAGCATGGCTCCGTACAACCGGCCGAGGCGGGGCGAGCGATCCACCAGGGCGCCGCCCGCGTAGTAGCCGCAGGCCAGGGCCACCAGCGTGACGGCAATCTGCGCCGTCCAGACGAAATGCGACGTGCCAACGAAGGGGGAGAGCATCTTGGCGCCGAGAATCTCGACGACCATGATGACGCCGCCGTTGATCGCGGCGGTGAGGTAGAGGTAGCGCCGCAATCCCGGCGGCAGGCCGGGGGAGGAGAGCGGAGCGGTCGATACGCTCGCAGCCGGGTTCTTTTTCACGCGCACGTTCTAAGGGGGAACCGGCGCGTTGGCCAGCCCTTCCCCGCGGTTTCTGGCCGGCCGGCCAAGACCGGTGGCGGAAGCTCAATACCCCGCCATCCTCGGAAACTCATCCGCGCGGCCGTTGGGTCACCCGACCGGCTTGGCCATCACGTAGTCGTCCATCACGAATCCGCCGCCGATCTCGACCACGACGGACTCGCGGACGATGAAACCGTTTTGGCGATAGGCTGCGATGGCCTGGTGGTTGGCCTTGTTGACCGCGAGGATGAGTGCCCGGCAGCCGGCGTTGGCTGCCAACTGCTCGACATTCCGGATGAGCGCGCGGCCGATGCCGCGCCGCTGGTGCGCGGGGTGCACGTAAAGTTTGTGCAACTTGAACTCCCCGGGCGTGATCGTGGGCCCGAAGGCGGAGAAGCCGGCCAGTTCGCCCTCGACGCGGGCACAGTGATAGCGGATGCCTCCGGTCAACACCTCCGCGCGCAATGTTTCGAGATCATACATGCGCGCGAGCATGTACTCGATCTGGGCGGCGGAGATGATGCCCGGATAGTGCGCCCGCCAGACGGTCGCGGCGAGAGCGGCAATCGGCGGCAGATCCGCCAGACCGGCGGGCGCAATCTGGCACGGGCTCGCGGAAGAGTTCATACGCCAGGCAGCGGCGAAACGGGCCGGGACAACTCGGCCCACTGCCGGTGGCTGCGGGGGCGGCTCCAGCGCAAAGGATTCAGCCGTGGCCCCGCATCGATTTCCGGCTTTCCGGGCGGGTTCAATCGAAGTCCGAACAGCTCATGAAATAATGGCAGCGCGGGCAGCGGAGCTTGCACTTCTCGTTGTGCAGTTCGTGGCCGCATCGTGGGCACCAGCGCCAGTATTCGCCCTCGCCGGCCGCCTCGGCCGGGCGCAACGCAGGCGGCGGCCTCAGAGATCGCTCCGGACCTGGCGCTGAAGTAGAGTCGCGAGGCATGGCGAAGTCTGGAGCGAACGAATCGCCGGGACAAGCCCGGCCGCGACGTCGCGCGGGACCATGGATTCCACTGGCCTGGGGCCTCGCGCTGTTGGTAGTTCTGAGCGCGGTGCTGCGCTGGTTTGAACATCGGCAGGTGTATGTGCCGGATCGCGAGCTGGAGGCGAGTTGTGCCGCCCTGCGCCGGCCAGCCGAGGAAGTGCAGTTTCAGACCGGGGACGGTGTTCGGCTTCATGGGTGGTTTTTTCCCGCTGATCCGGCCTCTCCGCGCCGGCATCTCGTCATCCTGCTGCTGCACGGCAACGCGGGCAATATCAGTCACCGGCTGGATTTCTACCGGGCCTGGCTGGAGTTGGAAGTGAACGTGTTCGCGTTCGACTATCGCGGTTACGGCCGGAGCGAGGGGCGACCCGATGAAGAGGGGACTTACCGCGATGCCGTGGCCGCGCACGACTGGCTGGTGCAGCGTGGCTTTGCTGCCGGCCATATCATCGCACTGGGCAAGTCGCTCGGCGGAGGCATTGCCTCGGAACTGGCCCTGCGGCGGCCGCTCGGCGCCCTGGTGCTGCAGAATACCTTTACCAGCATCCCGGACGTGGGCGCGGAGTTGTTCCCGTTCCTGCCGGTGCGGTGGTTGGCCCGCATTCGCTACGACACCCTCAGCAAGCTGCCCCACGTGCGGGTCCCGGTGCTGGTGGCGCACAGCCCGGAGGATGGCTTGATTGCGATCGAGCACGGGCGAAGAAACTTCGCGGCCGCGAACGAGCCGAAAATGTTCCTGGAACTGAGGGGAAACCACAACGACACGCTGGAGGGCGAAGGCCGGGCCGTGTATTTGCGCGGGCTCGACCGCTTCCTGAACCGGCACTTTCCGAGGACGGATTGAACCTGTGGCCCGAGGGAACTCTCGCTTGCGATTGCCAGACCGTCAGGGGACACCGGAACCCGAGCGGGAGATCAGGGAAGCTCCTCGATGGTGATGTCCTTGTACCACGCTTCGCTGGGCGGGCCGCTGTGGATCTGGACGGCAATCACGCCGTGGCGGGGGATGGTGGCGTCGGGCTCCGTGTAATCCATGGTCTGGAGACCGTTGATGGCAAGCAAGACGCGGGGACCTTCGCACCGGATGACGTACTCGTTCCAATCGTCGCGTTTGAGCACCTTGTTCACCTCTTCGATGTTGGCCTGAGCGAGGACCTTGTTCCGACGTGATTCGTCGTAGAGGCAGCCCCACCAGCCGGGATCGCCCATGTCGGCCTGGTAACCGGAGACCTCGTGATGGTTGGGGATGCGGGCGGTGCGGAACTGGACGCCGGCGTTGGCTCCGCGGCCGAGCAGCTTGAACTTCAGGCGCAGCACGAAATTGGTGTACGGGCGGGTCGTGCAGAGGAACTCGTTGCGCGGGATGGGCGCCTTGAGCGTGCCCCCGACGATGGCGCCGTCCTCGATGCGAAAGGTCTTGTTCGTGTCGCCCTCCCACCCGGCGAAGGATCGTCCGTCGAACAGGGGTACCGGTCCGGCGGCGCGAGCCGGCGCGAGGAAGCAGGTGCAGGCGAGGGCAAGCAGGATGGAAGTCTTCATGACCTGCGGCTATAGCTTCGCGGAAGCGACCTTGTCGAGCGCCAAGTCCGCGCCGGGATATCGCGGCCACTTTGCCATTGCCGCAAGGTGGGTTGGCGCGAACACTTCGCGCATGCCGTTCCGCGTTCTGATTGTTCCGGACAAGTTCAAAGGCACGTTGACCGCTGGCGCCGCCGCGGCCGCCATCGCGGCAGGTTGGCGAAGCACGCGGCCCAACGACACACTGGATCTGCTGCCCATGAGCGACGGAGGCGACGGGTTCGGAGAGATCATGGGGGAACTTCTGGGGGCGGAACCGCGGACCGTCCGGACGGTCGATGCCGCGCATCGCCCCATTGAGGCGACCTGGTGGTGGCATTCGGCCAGCCGCACCGCCATCATTGAGTCAGCACGGGTGATCGGGCTGGCGCAGTTGCCGGCCGGCAAGTATCACCCCTTCGAACTGGACACGGAGGGGCTGGCCGCGGTGCTCAAGGCCGCCGCTCAGGCCGGAGCGCGGCGCTGCCTGGTCGGTGTCGGAGGCAGCGCCACCAACGATGCCGGGTTCGGGCTGGCGCGGGCGTTGGGCTGGCAATTCTTCAACAACCACGGCCAAAAGATCGCGCGTTGGACGGAACTTCATGCCCTGGCTCAAGTGCGCCCTGTCGAGCCGCCCCGGTTGTTCGAGGAATTGGTGGTGGCGGTGGATGTGCAGAATCCCTTGCTGGGACCGCAGGGCTGCACGCGGGTGTACGGACCACAAAAGGGGCTGCGGGCTGACGATTTCGAGTTTGCCGAGCGTTGCTTGGGGCAGTTGGCCGAGGTGCTGACCCGCGAGTTCCATCGGGACCGTGCGACCGAACCAGGCGCTGGTGCGGCCGGCGGCCTGGGCTTCGGGCTCGGATGCTTTTGCGGGGCGACGTTGGCACCGGGGTTTGACTTGTTCGCCGGACAGGCCGGTCTGGCGGCGCGCGTGCGCGGCGCCGATCTCGTCATTACGGGCGAGGGAGCCATCGATGCCTCGTCACTCATGGGCAAGGGGGTGGGCGAAGTGGTGCGCCTGTGCCGGCAGAGCGGGGTGCCGTGCCTGGGCCTGGCGGGTGGTTTGGCGCTGCCCGACGAAGCACGGGGCCAACTGACGGCCGCCTATGCCCTGGCTCCGGATTTCACGTCGCTCGATCAGGCTCGCGCGGAGCCCGCCCGCTGGTTGGAGCGTCTTGCGGCCAAGGCGGCGGCCGAGTGGTCGCAGCGCTGAGGCCCGCCCGGTCGGTGAGCCCGGTCGCCCGCCGGGGCGGGGTCACTCGTTCGGACGAGAGGGCTGGTCCAGCGCCGTCGAGAGTTCGACGAATCGCCGGGTCACTCTCCCTTCGGCGGCAGTGCAGACGAAGTACCCCTTTTCCCGGCTGCCATCGTGATTGCCGCGCTTCAGGGCGCAGCAGCGGTTCGTGGTTACGGCGGCGCTCTTGAACGTTCGTTCCGTGAAGCCGTGGAAGTGACCGCTGAAGACGGCTTGGAGATTAAAGGGCAGGAATCGCTCCAGCAAGGCGTCGGCGTTCCGGGGCCGGTAGGTGACTCCGGCGCCCAGTGGGAAATGGGTGAAGATCACCGTCGGCTGCTCTCGATCGAGGCGGGGCAACTGATCGTCCAGCCACCGCAGCGTGGCATCGGCGATGGTCGTTTGCTCGTAGCGCCGGCCTTCGGTCGTATCGAGGCCCAGGAATTGCCAGCCGGCATGGTGGAAAGCGTAGTTGATTCGCCCGGGAAAAATCCGTTCGTAAGCCGAGCGGTCGGCAGGCGCGGCGTAATCATGGTTGCCGATTTGGACGTAGAGCGGCACCCCCAGCCGGCCGAAAACATCCCGAACAGCCGCCAAGTTGTCCTCTTCCCCATGTTCGGTCAGGTCCCCGGCCAGGAGACAGAACGCCGCCTGTTCCGTCCTCATCTGACTGACGGCGCGATCCAGCCACTGTCGGCACTCAGGGCTCATGCAGTGGGTGTCGTTGACGACCAGGAAACGGAATTCGCCTCCTCGACCGTTGTCGGCGGCCCGCAGGGCGCCGGGCCACGCGCCGCCGGCCAGGAGCGCGCCGGCGCTCAAGCGCCGCAGCGCTTCGCGCCGGGTCATTCGTGATGGAGAGAGGAGTGGCATGGTGCAGTGTTGGCGCTCAGTTGTGTTGGGTGATACACGGAGCACGCGCGAACGGCAATCCCGGCGTGTCGCCGAGCGAGATTGGGGGTGATCATCGGCGACGCCGGCGTCTGGCGCGTGCGAGGCCGTTGATCGGCTCCGGCAAGCCGGAGTGGGGTGCGATAATTGGTTGATTCCTGCTCCCGTGACCGGGAGGGGCTCGGTCCACGGGCGCGAGCGGAATCTCGCGTCGCGCGCGGCCCGAGGTTCCTCCGGCGGGCAAGCCTGTGTGGGGAATAGCAAATGGATGACGAAAAGCCGGCGCACCAAGCTGCGCCGGTATTTTGTTACACGAACGTTGGCGGAAATCGCGACCAAACCGCGCATGTTAGGCTGCCATTTGGCGATGTGGTGATGGTGAACATCGGATCGACATTGTCCGGCTTCGGCCGGCATTTTTGTTTTCCGCGGAGCTGGCGTTGGAAGAGCGGCGGACTGGCGGCGGCGCTGTGGCTGGCAGCAGCCGTCGCTTCGAGCTGGGCGGGAGGCAGGCCCGAACTGCGCGCGTTCGACCTGGAAGGGCACGCAGTGAATCCGCTGGGTTCGACTTCCGCGCGCGCCACGGTGCTGCTCTTTGTCCGGCCCGACTGCCCGATCTCGAATCGTTACGCGCCCGAAGTTCGGCGGTTGCATGGCACCTTTG
>DATLZF010000004.1:0-2228 GCA_035574135.1 Candidatus Methylomirabilota bacterium | reverse complement strand
CGCAGCTTGAGCACGTCTCGCCGGGCGCATGGTGATGGTGGGGGTGGCCGTGGTCGTGATCAGCCTCGTGGACGTGAGAGCGGACGTTCATAACGCGCGCGGGTCAATGCCGGTCTTCCCTCGGGGCGGGCGGTTCCGGCGCTTTGGGTTTCTGCAATTCGCGACTCAACAGTAATCGCAGCTCGCGCCCCGGGCCGTCGCTCTTCTGGGGAAGGAAGTAGTTTTCCTGGGCGTTGGTCAGCACGCGCTGGAGGGTCTCGAGCTGCAACTGGCGGACAAAGAACTCCGGGTTGCGCTGGTGGGCGGGCTGCAAACGCTGGAAACGCTGCGCCTCCTCCGCCACCGTGGCGACAAGGCGGGCGCGGTCGCCCTCGCCCGCGCTGACCAGGCCGGCGGCGTCGCCCTGGGCCCTGGCTATGGTCGCGGTGGCGTAGGTGCGCGCTTCGTTGAGCACCTTGCCGCGCGTGGCATCCGCCCGGGCCACAGCGTCGAAGGCATCCTTGAGAAACCGCGGCGGAATGGCGACCAGATCGACCTGGTCGATAGTGATGCCGAGCTGCTGCGATTGAATCAGGTGATCCAGCCGGGCGCGAATGCGTTCCTTGAAGGCGGTGATGTCGCGGGTGAGGGCGTTGTCCACGGTGAACTGGCCCGAGGCGAACATGATGGCGTTGTTGAGCGCGTTCTCTACGAGGTTCGAGGCGGCGGCGAAGCCGAAGACGTAGCGGAGGGGATCGCTGATGCGGTAGCTCAACGTGGCGCGGACGTGGATGATGTTGCCGTCGGCTGTCAGGGTGTAGCCGTCGAGGGCCGGGTTGAGGGAGGGACCCGGCGGCGGTTCGGTGCCGGCGGCGGCCTGGGCTGCCGTCGTGGCATACCAGCCGGCGGAGGAGGTGATGGTCTGCACCTGGCCGATGGGAATGCGCACGACTTCGTCGATGGGGTAGGGAAAGGCCCAGTGCAGGCCGGGGCCCAGCAGGGCCTGCTGTCCTTCGCCCACCGGTCGGCCGAAGCGGAGTTTGAGCCCGAGTTCCTGCGGCTCGATGGTCTTGAGGCCCGAAGCAAAGAACACGATGACCAGCAGGACCATGATCACGCGGACGATGGCAAAGCTGCTGCGGAGGGCGTCGGACAGGGCCTGCGCCGCCGAGTCCTCCGAAACGTCGGGCGCCGGTGCCGGCGCGACGGGGGGCGGTGCGCCGGGATCGGGGCGATCGCCGTGCCCGTGGGGGTGACGAGGATGATCGCTCATGGTGGCGGTGGGTGGAGGGATCGCTCGCCGATGCGCGCCGGCGGGGGAACGAAGCTCGGCGGCACGGTTCCAAGACCGGAACGTAATCGCTTGCTCATGGGTGGGGTGGCGCGGGGGCCGGGGCCTTCGGCGCGTTGAGCAGGTCGAAGGGGGGTGTCCGCTGGTCCAGGATCAACGTGGCCCGTTCCTTGAGAATTGCCTCCAGCGCGCTCAGACTCAGGAGCAGGTTGGCCAGTTCCGGGTTCTGCTCGAAGACCTGGTAGTATTGAAGCGCCGCGGCTTCACCCTGGCTGCGGATGCGGGTGGCTTTGGCATCGGCCTCGGCGAGCGTGCGGGCCGCCTCGGCGTTGGCCGCCGCCCGGATGCGGCTGGCCTCGGCCGTGCCTTCGGATTCGATGGCCTTGGCCAGGCGGTTGCGCTCGGTGCGCATTGTTTCGAAGACACTCTGAGTGACGCTCTCGGGCAAACCGAGCCGTTTGATGCCGAGGAACTGCACCTCAATGCCGTAGCGGTTGGCGCGGCACTGTTCCTGGACCAATTGGAGAATCTCGCGCTCGATCTCGGTGAACTTGAGCTGGGCGGGGTCGGTGTTGACGAAGTGAGCGAAGGGATGCCGGCCGATGACGGCATTCTGTGCGCTGCGCACCATGCCTTCGAGGGCCTTCTCGACCTGGCCAAGATCGCTGCCGAACTTGGGGAAGAACACCGACGGCTCGGTGATGGTCCATCCGGCGTAGGTCATGGCCAGCAGGTTGAAACTGTCCGCAGTCAGCGTTTCCTCGTATTTGCTCTCGAAGTTGTGCGTGCGGCGGTCGAACCGGTGGATTTTCTGGATCGGCCACGGCCACTTGAAGTAGAGGCCCGGCTCGGTGATGCCGCTGCCCGAGGGCCTGCCGAACGTGGTCACCACGGCGACCTCGGTGACGCGCACCTGGAACGTGAACAGCAGCAGGCCGAAGACGACGAAGAGCAGGAG
>DATLZF010000003.1:0-3805 GCA_035574135.1 Candidatus Methylomirabilota bacterium | reverse complement strand
TGCCCGGCAGTCCGGCCTCGCAAATGGAACAACCCCGCCGGTCGCGGCCGAAGCGATTGAGGATTCGAATACCGATGAGGAGACGGAGGCGACTACGTCTCCGGTCGGAGACGAGACTTCTCCGACATTTGGCGCGACCATGGTCGGCTGGGTGCCTCCGCTCGACCTGCCGCCGGCCGCGCCGCTGCCGCCCGGAAGCTTCGGAGGCACCGCTGTGGGCGACTCCGGACGAGCCTCTGCATCGGTGAGGATCGAAGAAGAGAGGCCGGCTGCGGCACTGGTTGAGGCGGATGGCACATGGGGCACGGGCCGAGGCCTCGGCGCGGAAACCAACACACCTCGACCGGATGGAGCAGCCGCCGGCACATGGGGAGAGGCGGCTCCAACGTCACTGCGCTCCGACCGTTCGAATGCTCCGCTGGCTTCCGCGCCCCCGTCGCCGCTGCCGGCAGCAGCGCGAGCGCTCAACGGCCCCGTGGTCGAGACACATTTGCCTAGCCCGCCATCCGAAGGGGTAGAAGTTGCTCGCGAAGACGGCGAGATCGCGCAGCGGGAGGCAACACCGAGCGCGGGGATCGAACCGGAGATGGAGGCTGCGCCGTCGCCATCGACCCTGCGGCCCGGAAGCGCCGTGATGCCGGCACGTGCCACCGGTGGCATATCCACTGCTGAACACGGCGCCCGGATGAGATCAGAGTTGTTGCCGCCACGAGGAGTGGAAAATAAAGAAAGTGGGACCCGCGAGGGTGCCGGGCGCGACGATCTCTTGATGCTTTCCCCGGCATGGGCGGAAGGCGTCGAGCCGGCGGAAGCCGGAGTCAGATTTTCTTCGCCGGACTCATCGTTGGATGAGATGGAGGCTGCCGCGCGACGTGTGTCTGCCATGGACTGGCCGATGGGGAGGCCGGCTGAGATCGAACTCAGCCGGCCAAGCCCTGTCGAGGTGCCGGGCACGCTGGATCGCGTCGCCGAAATCGAGCGGCTGTCCGACTTGATGATTCGCGAGTCCGGATCCCTGCGCCAGACGGGTGAGGGATCGCTCGCCGTCGTCCTGCGACCGGATGAGCAGACGCAACTGTTCGTGGAGATGGCGCAGCGGGAGGGCTACATCGAGGCGCAGGTACGCTGCGAGCGCGGAGATGCGCGGCACCTGGGTGCGCTGTGGGGACAGCTCCAGGAGGCGCTGGGGCAGCAGAACATTCGGCTGGCGCCCTTGCAGGATGCCAGCGGCGGCGGACAGGCCGGATCGCACGGCTCGCCGCCCTTGGGCACGGGCGATTCCGCCGATGCGAACGCAGATCGACACTCTCCGCGGCAGCCGGTGGCCGAGCAGCACCCGTGGGAGGAACGGTCCGGGCGCCGGCCTGCCGAAGGATCGCGCCCCCTCTTCCGCAACCCCGACCCGGCCCGGTCTGTGGCCGCCACCGTGCCCGGCTGGGAAACCTGGGCTTGAAGCTTTATGTCCATTGAAACGGTATCGCCGGTCGCTTACTACGGAGAACGAACGGGGACGGAGGCCCGCGTTCCCCAGCGCACGCTGGGGCAGGACGACTTCCTGAAGTTGCTGGTCGCGCAAATGACCCAGCAGGACCCGCTCAATCCCAAGGCGGACATCGATTTCATCGGGCAGATGGCCCAGTTCAGTTCGCTGGAGCAGGCCCGGTCACTGCAGAACGGCATGTCCGTGCTGCAGGCCAATGCACTTTTAGGACGCACGGTGTCCCTCGAAGACGACGGTCTGCTCGTCGTCGGCGTGGTGGACTCGGTGCACATGAAGGAAGGGACGCCGCAACTCATCGTGGGCGGCCAGAGCTACACCCTGGCCCAGGTGCGCGAGATCGCGGAGACGCCGACCTCGCCCGCCGGGACCGGGGTCGCTCCGGACGCCGCTTAACCTCAACCCCGCAATCCATGCTTCGTTCCCTTACCTCGGCCGTCAGCGGCCTGCAGAATTTCCAGCAACGAATGGACGTGATCGGCAACAACGTGGCCAACGTGAACACCACCGCGTTCAAGTCGGCCCGCACCGATCTGGCCGATTCGTTCAGCGCCACCCTGCGCGGCTCCAGCGCCGCCGCCAGCGGCGGCAGCGGCACGTCGGCCATGCAAATTGGCTCGGGCGTCATGACCACGGCCATCAAGAACATCTTTGCCCAGGGCGCCCTCACCCGTACCAACGTCCACACCGATCTGGCCATTACTGGCGAAGGCTTCTTCGTCGTCCGCGACACCGTGAGCGGCATCGAGTACGTGACCCGCGCGGGCGATTTCCGGCGGGACGAAAACGGCTACCTCATCACCAACACCGGCATGCGGGTGCAGGGCTACACGGACAACACCCACACCACCATCGGAGACATCCAGATCGATGCCACCGGTGCCCCCAACCCGCTGGCGTCCATGGTGTCTTTCGCCATTGGGCTCGATGGAAAGATCAACGTCAACATGTCCGATGGCTCGCAGTTCGAGCGCGGCATGATCCTGTTGCAGAACTTCCTCGATCCGCAGGGGTTGATGAAGGAGGGCAACAATCTGTTTTCCGGCATCGGCGCCGCCGGACCGCTGGGGGGTGCCGCCAGTCCCACGCCGGCAGAACCGGGCACGGACGGTCTGGGTCAGATTCAAGCCGGCGCCCTCGAACTCTCGAACGTCGATCTCGCCAGCGAGTTCACCAACCTCATCACCACCCAGCGCGCCTACCAGTCCAACGCGCGCGTTATCACCACCAGCGACGAAATGCTCCAGGAGCTCGTCAACCTGAAGCGATGACCTCGGAAGTTTGAGTCATGTCTGACAAACCTGCAGCTTCCAAAAGCGAGGCGCCCAAGGCCGAGGCGGGCAAGGCGGCCGCCGAGGCGGCTCCGGGCAGCGGCGGCATGCAAGCCTGGCTGCCCCTCATTCTGGCGGTCGTGCTCATGCCGGTGCTGGCCTGGGTCACCACCAGCTTCGTCATCGTGCCCAAGGTGCTCAAGGCCCGCGAGACCCCTGCCGCGCACGAGGGCGAAGAGCCGGAGGCGGCCGCGCACGATGCCGGCGGCGAACACGCGAGCGACGACAAGCACGAGTCCGGAAAGGACAGCCATGCCAAGGAACCGAAGAAAGACGCTCACGGCAAGGAGGCCGCCAAGGGCAAGAAGAAGCAGAATTACCAGATCTCGAAGCTCATCGTGAACGTGGCCGGCTCGATGGGAACGCGCTACCTGATGACCAGCGCCACCCTCGTCGGCACCAAGCCCGACTTCAAGGAACTGATCGAGGAGAACAAGGACCAGTTGCTGGACCTGACCATCGGCGTGTTGAGCACCAAGACGATCAACGACCTCGAGAAGCCCGGGGCGCGCAACCAGATTCGCAGCGAGCTCATCTCGGTTTACAACAATGCCCTGGGCTCCGGCCTGGTGCAGGAGATTTACTTCACCGAGTTCGCCATCCAGTAGGCAACGCGCTCGATCATGGCCGCTGGCAACGAGCAACCTGAGCAGGCGGATGTCCTGTCGCAATCCGAGGTCGAGCGTCTGCTCGCCCAGGTGGCCGAGCAGGAGAATACCGTTACCGTTCTCAAGGGCGGGGAAGAAGCCAAGGAGAAAAAGGAAAAGGACTCGATCCAGCCGTATGACTTCCGACACCCGGTTTTCCTCTCCCCCACCGAACTGCGCCGGCTGCGCATCCGGCACGAGGAATTCATCCGCGCTCTGGCCGCGCGCCTGTCCATCTACCTGCGTCTGGAGTTCTCCCTCCAGATGTCCAAGCTTCAAACCATTCCCTACGCCAAGTTCGCCGAGAGCCTGCCCAACCCCACGCACCT
>DATLZF010000002.1:0-2199 GCA_035574135.1 Candidatus Methylomirabilota bacterium | reverse complement strand
TCCGCCGGCGTGAGCAGCCGCGCCAGCACCACGGTCGTGCCCATGTTGATGAGAAATCGCAGCGGCTGGGAGATGGCGGCTACTCCCGCGCCACGGATGGCCTGACGCTTCACGGTCCCGGCGGAAGCCGCGCTTTGCCCCGTTTCGCCGGCCCGCATTTCAACTTCACTCATGCCGCCTCGCCGCGCCGCGGACCGTCTCCTTAACCTCCGGCTCCACGCTTGGGCGGCTGGCTTGGCCCCGACGCGGCCGCCTCGATCAAGCGCTCGGGCCGCCACCGGCGCAGTCCTTCGACCGCCAGGCCGACGCCGATACCCGCGCGGACGGCCACCTTGGCGCGCCACGCCGGCGGCACGATCAGGTACGAGGCAAGGAATGTGAGTGATGCCATGACGAGCCGAACCCCTTGGCGCATCCGCCACAGCGGCCGGCTGAACGCGAGCAGCCGTTGGTTGGGAAACCGACCGAAGTGGATGCGTCCCTTGCCAAACCGATAGGCCCGTCGGCGCAGATACGAAAACCGGCATTGGTCGGACGAGATTCGGTGATGGATCACGGCCGATGGGACGTAAATCATTTCGTACCCGTGGCGGGCAAGCGTTTCGAGAAACGTGGTTTCGCTCCCGATCTTGCGGTCCTTGGGCCGCGGCCCCACCTCCTCGTTGTAACGCAAGCCGCGCTCGAACACTTGCCGTCGCACTGCGAGGTTGGCTCCGTACGGATTGCGCCCGGGCGGGTAGATTCGCTCCTCCGGACCGTGATCGTGGCGGCAGAAGGCAAAGTCCTCGACGAACCGACTCCGGCACCATGCCGGCGGCTCGCCCTCGGGAAAGGCCAGTTGAATCGGCCCGCCAAAGACCGAGCACCGCGGCCAGCGCGCGCCAGCCGCCGCCATCGCGCGCAGCCAGCCGCGGTCCGGCGTCACGTCGTCGTCGGTGAACACCACCAGCTCGCCCAAGGGGAAGGTGTTGATCGCCTCGTTAAGGGCGCAGTTTTTGCCCGGCCGCGCCACGAAGAGCGACTTCAGCGGGAGCCGGCTTGCAAAATCGTGGATCACGGCTGCCGTGTCATCCGTGCTGTTGTTGTCCACGACGACCCACTCGACCTCCAGTCCCGACCGGTCCACGCGCGTCATGGCCTCCAACGTTTCGCGCAGCGCCCGGGCGCGATTGCAGGTGGCGATCAGGACGGTCAGTCGGGGCAACGCGCCCGCCGCACCGGTCGGGGCGGCTTCTGGACTGGAAGCGGTCATTTCCGCGCCGGGAGACGTCGAGTCATGCCTTCCAGACCTGGCCGGGCCGCACCGGCTGGTCCTTCATCGCGTTGCGGGTGTCCACGATCGTCTGCGCCCAGGCGGCCAGTTCGGCGTAATTCACCGCGCGATGAGCGGTGGCGATCACGACCAGGTCGAACGCCCGAACGGTCGCCTCGCTCCACTCCACCGAGCGCGTGCCCGCCCAGTGCCCGTGTTCGCGCGTGGGCCGGATGACGGGCACGTGCGGATCGTAATAGGCCACGTCCGCACCGCGTTCTTTGAACAGGTCCAACAACCGGTAGCTGGGCGATTCCCGATCGTCATCCACGTCGGGTTTGTAGGCCAGCCCGAGGATGAGCACGCGCGAGCCGTTGATGGCTTTTCTCCGCGCGTTCAGAGCGTCCGCCGCGCGGTGCACGACGTAGGCGGGCATGGCGGTGTTGATCTCGCCGGCCAGCTCGATGAAGCGGGTGTTGTGGCCGTACTCGCGCGCCTTCCAGGTCAGGTAAAAGGGGTCGATCGGAATACAATGGCCGCCCAATCCCGGCCCCGGATAAAACGGCATGAACCCGAAAGGCTTGGTCCGGGCAGCCTCGATGACCTCCCAGATGTCGATGCCCATGGCCCCATAGACCACTTTGAGCTCGTTCACCAAGGCAATGTTGACGCTGCGAAAGATGTTCTCGAGCAACTTGGCCGCCTCGGCCACACGACATGAGGACACCGGCACCAGCGTCGCCACCGCACGAGCGTAGAGCGCCCGCGCCTTTTCGAGACAGGCTGGTGTGAGACCGCCCACGATTTTGGGAATGGTGCCGACGCGGCTGGCCGGGTTGCCGGGATCTTCTCGCTCGGGCGAAAAGGCCAGGTGAAAATCCACCCCGGCCTCCAGCCCGGAGCCGGCTTCGAGCACGGCCCGGAGTTCCTCTTCCGTCGTCCCCGGG
>DATLZF010000001.1:0-6655 GCA_035574135.1 Candidatus Methylomirabilota bacterium | reverse complement strand
GGTGGTCAGCCTCGTCGCCAACCTCGGGCTGCTCGGTTTCTTCAAGTATTGCGACTTTTTCATCGAATCCTTCGCCGCCCTGCTCGATCAGCTCGGCCTCCACCCCGGCCTGCCCACGCTCGGGATCATTCTTCCCGCCGGCATCTCGTTCTACACCTTCCAGACGATGAGCTACACGATCGACGTGTACCGCCGGGAGATGCCGGCCACGCGCGACCTGGTTCAGTTTCTGGCCTACGTGTCGTTTTTCCCCCAACTGGTCGCCGGGCCCATTGAACGCGCCCGCCACCTGCTGCCCCAGTTCGAGCAGGCCCGCGTCATCACCCGCGCCATGCTGGAGGAAGGCGTGGCGCTGATGGTGTGGGGCTTGTTCAAGAAGGTGGTCCTGGCCGACAACCTGGCACCGCTCGCGCAAATGGTGTATGGCGACAGTGCGTGGACCGGTCCCACCGTGGTGCTGGGGACGATTGCCTTCGGTTTGCAGATCTACTGTGACTTCTCCGCGTATTCGGACATTGCGCGCGGCACGGCGCGGATCCTGGGCTTCGACATCATGGTGAATTTCCATCGCCCCTACGCGGCCACGAGCCTCAGCGAGTTCTGGCACCGCTGGCATATCAGCCTTTCCACCTGGTTGCGCGATTATCTCTACATCCCGCTGGGTGGCAGTCGTCGTGGTCGGGGTCGCACTTACGCCAATCTGATCGGCACCATGCTCCTCGGCGGTCTGTGGCATGGGGCCGGATGGCACTTCGTGCTCTGGGGGCTCTGGCATGGTATCGGGCTGGCCCTCGAACGAGCCGTCGGAATGCGCGAGGCTCCACGCCTCGGACTGCACCTTCGCGTCGGACTCCGCTGGCTGGTCACGATGGTTTGCGTGTTTTATGGATGGTTGCTGTTCCGCGCACCCACGCTGGATCAAATCGTCGGGATGACACGGGCTCTGGCCGATTTTTCGGCTCCGGCCTGGCTGGGCAGCTTCGCCATCAATCTCGCCGCCTTCGGCCTGCCGCTGATCGCGGTGGAGGTCTGGCAGGCCCGCGCCGCGGCCAGGCCGGCCTCCCGCCCGCGACCGCTTTGGCTGCGGATGTTGCTTCAGGGGGCCATGGTGGCCGGCGTCCTCCTCTACTGGGAAAGGGCCGATGTGCCATTCATCTACTTCCAGTTCTGAATCACCGATGCGCAGTCATGTCTATCAGTTCGGGTTGCGGGACGCTCTGCTGACGCTGCTACCCCCCTTGGGAGGGGTGCTGCTCGTCGCTTCGATACTCCAGGCTGGCCTCGTTTTCGGCCTGCTGCCCTCGCCCCGGCCGGCGCTCGACGCGGATCGCACGGTGATGATTCATCAGATCGAGGCGGCGCGCCGACAGCAGGAGGCCGAGGTGGTGCTTGTCGGCGATTCTTCGTGTCTGATGGACGTGATGGCCGATCAATTGACCGAGGAACTCGGCGTGCCGGCGCTCAATCTGGGCACGTCGAGCTTCCTTGATCTCGAGTCCTACGGCCGTTTGCTCACCGAGTTCCGCCGGGCCAACCCCGGTCGTCCCCGGGCTGTCGTCCTGCTCATGCATCCCGAGGCGCTGCGGCGAGCCGGGGGCGAGCCGTACTGGCTGGCTGTCTTCGACCACGCCCTGCGCGGCGCCGATCATTGCCCTTCCGGCCAGTTCTTGGCACAGATGCTTTGCCACTTGGGCTTGGACCCCTTCCGCAGCCGCGTCCTCAGCCGCGTCGTACCCGTTGCCCTGCCGCAGACGAACGAGTTTGGCCGGGCTTACCGCTTCACCGCCGACCTCGAAAGGCAGATGGCGCGGCGGCGTGGCAGTCTTGAGGAGCCGGCCGTGCGCCGCTTCACCGGCAATGCCGAGTATCGGCTGGCCTCGGCCCTGAGGCCGCAAGCTTCGACCTTCCGCCAAGCCCTGCCCGCGGGAACCGTGCTGTTGGTCGGGATCACTCCGGTGCCCGCCGGGTTTCCGGGAGCGGATTATGAGCAGACGCATGCGTCCATGCTCGCGGAGTGGTCGGCCATGCTGGGGGCGCGCCCGTTGAGGCTGCCGGCGGTCATGGCGGCGGACCAGTTTGGGCGGGTTACTCACCTGAATGGCCGGGGGGCGGCGGTCTATACCCGGATCCTGGCGGGCGAGCTTCGATCGATCCTGCCCGGTTTGGCGTCTCGGTGACGCAGAGGCCTCGGTGCGCGGGTGAGGCGATGGTTGAGATGGTGGAACGAGTATCGGAGCACCGACCGTGGCCAGATAAGCTGTTGACGGTGCCGGGCTCGATTTGTAAATTTCGCGCTCCATTTGGGTTCCAGAGTAGCTCAATGGTAGAGCACGCGGCTGTTAACCGTGTGGTTGAAGGTTCGAGTCCTTCCTCTGGAGCCAATTAGAAAACCCCGCAAACACGGGGCAAACAGGCCGAAAGGAGACCGGAAAACCCCTCAGTGGGTGAGAAAGTGAGAGGGTACGGGTGTACCCCGGCAGAATTCTGCTCAATCAAACTTAACTCCCTCACTGCTCGCTAACCGGCCGCGACGCGCGTCGCTTACGCTCTCAACAGAGAAAGCGACGTGAGCATGAAACAGCGGTTCTGGTTGTTCAAACGCGGTTCAGTCTTCTACCTGCAAGACTCCGAAACCGGGAAAAAAGAAAGTCTCAACACTCGTGATTCCAAACAGGCGGAGCGTCTGCGCGCCGCCAAGAACGAGGCGGCGGAAAAGCCATTGCTGGGCCTCACGCTCGGCAAGGCGTACCTGTCGGCCTACGATCCGAAACTGGTGGAGCGCAAGTGGGCGCAGGTGATGGACGAGTTTTGCCAGCGCGGGCGTGACTCCAGCCGGGCGCGTTACGCCCGCGCTTTGAAAAGCGCGCCCCTGACGGCGCTCCGCGAAAAGAAGATCGTGGACACCACCCCGGATGATCTGCGGGCAGCCCTTGCGGACAACAAACCCTCGACCAATCACTTCCTGCGCCGCATCCACAACCTGGCCGTGGGGCTGGGCTGGTTGCCGTGGCCGATCATTCCCGCGAAGATGTGGCCCGCGATCCAAATCAAGCGCAAGCGCGGCGTTACCCTCGAAGAACACCAGCGCATCATTGCCGCCGAGGGGAACCTTGAGCGCCGCCACTTCTACGAACTGCTTTGGGAGGTTGGCGCGGCGCAGACCGACGCAGTCATGCTGACGGCGGACAACATTGACTGGTCACGCCGTGTCCTTTCCTACCAACGATGCAAAACCGGCGAATGGGCCTATCTCGTCATCGGTGAACGATTGGAGGAACTCTTGCGGCGACTGCCCGCGCAGGGGCCGCTGTTTCCCCACTTGTGTACGACGACGGCTTCGGCGCGCTCCGCCGAGTTCTGCCGCCGCTGCCGCGTGGTGAAGGTCAAGGGCGTCAGCTTGCACAGCTACCGCTATGCCTGGGCGGAACGGGCGCGGGCCTGCGGCTACCCCGAACGCTGGGCGCAAAATGCGCTGGGACACGGCTCCCGCGCAGTGCATGAAGCCTACGCCAAATCCGCCGTCGCGCTCTGTCCGCCGCTGGAGCAGTACGAGCGGAAGACCGTTCCGTTTCCGACTCCACCACTGCCGGCGGCGCAAAACGCCGTAATTGCTCCAGTGACGCCAGCCGTTCGGGCCAACGCAGCGGAGACGTTGCCGAACCAGTTGCAAGCCGCCACCGCATGAGGAAAAGGAGGAATGGATATGAATCAACATCCCATCACTCTGGTCGAGCCGGTCTTCAAGTAGCTGGATTGGCTCATCGCCGAGCACGGGCTTTATTTCTATATGGCCGCGGTGTGGCTGTCGCCGTTGCTCATTGTGTGGATTCTGCGGGGCGGTTTCTGGCGAAGACCGGTTCAATTGCCGCGTTACGTTGTGAAGCCGCCACCGGTGCCACAGCGGCCCGCGACCACGCCGCCGCCGTTGCCTGAGTCTAGTTCACCGTCGGACGACGACAGCCAGTCCTTTCCGGCGTGAGTCCGAAACGTCGCGCCCGCCAGCGTATCGCTGGCGGGCCGCGGTCAATATGCAACGGCATTTGGAGTTTCGGCGAGCGCGTGATGGCTG
The DNA here is from genome assembly GCA_035574135.1 of Candidatus Methylomirabilota bacterium. Taxonomy (GTDB): domain Bacteria; phylum Verrucomicrobiota; class Verrucomicrobiia; order Limisphaerales; family DATLZF01; genus DATLZF01. The sequence continues at coordinate 2,586 of DATLZF010000001.1, read as the reverse complement.
CTACCGTGAGTCGTCATAAAAGAATCTGGATCGAAATCAACTGGCTGACACCGAAGATTGGTACGGCAACAACATCGTCTTCAAGTGCCCTGCCTGCGAAAAGGTCTTCATCGTCAGCGCGCACATGAAAGGCGGTGAGCGCGCCTGTCCGAAGTGTGGAAGATCAAAAGGAATGGTTGCCGGTGGAAAGGATAGCGGAGGAACAGCGTCGATCGTGTGGCCGGATTGATTGGCCCTTCGAGCTTTCCGGTTGGTCAAAGGTCGTGCAGGTTTGTTGCCGTCGATGAAAGCGATGTCTTACCGGGAGATAAAACGGCAGAAAGCCGAGCGACGGATGGCTTTGGCGCGTCAGGCCGCTCGCAGTCCGCAAGCAGCCGCCGCCATTCAACGGCGTGTTTCGCTGGTTGGCCGTGGCGCGAAATGGCGCATCACCAATCTGAACGAAGTCGCCCGCGCCATTGCCAGGTGGTCCTGAAGCGGTGGATCAAGTCCGCTGTCCAACGATTCCATGTCCAATCAGAGTCCGGGACGATTTCTGCACTCTGGGTTTAATTGGCGTCACTCACGGCGATGGTCGTCGCGAGAGAAAGAAAGGCTGATAATGAAATCAGGTTCAGGTTCGCGAGGTGGTGCCAGGGCTATGACCCAGGCAGCCGCATCACGCATACAAAGCGCCACGGCTCGGGCCAATGGCGGTCAAGTCCGTAGCGAAAGCTTCGCGGCACGAGCACAGTCCGCAGCGGCGCACAATGCCCCAACCGGTGGACCGACCCCCGGAGGAAAAGGCGGGAAATGACGCAAAACAAGCTTGGCCGTGTTCAAAACACGGCCAAGCCCTGAAACATGGCATCAAGCCCCACACAACTCGGTCTTCCCGGCACAGGCGCAGTGCTGGCGTTCATGGTGGATTGCCTGGGTGTCCCAAAGGAGACCAACGGTTACAGCTATAAAGAACTTGAGCGTCTCGCCAAAGGCGGTTTGGCAACGGAAAAGTATTGGTTGATCGCCCGCAGAGTCATGGACGCCATAGTCGCTTCGTTCATGGAAGCGAGCGTCGCGCGGCAAACAATTGACACTGTGTTTCGTCAGAAAGTTGCAGGCCCAATCAGGCGCATCCATTGGCAGAGGCAGAAAAGACTGCTCCTCCCTGTTCCTGAGTTTGCCGCCCCGCGTGAAGCGGTTTGTTGGAGAAGGAACGCCGCTGGTGAACTCGAAGACTACGCCGGGATTCTGGTGCATGACTGGAGCGAGTTCCTGGAGCGGCACGAGGTATTGGTGAGTAAATTTGGAAGCTGTGAAATGCCTCGCCACGGCGTGATTTTTCATTGGGCTTGCGCGTTCGTAGTTCCATTTCTGGCGGTGAACCTTCTCGATTATGAGCGGAACGACTCCCGGTTTGAGAGCGGAATGCCGGGCGGCCAGTTCTGGTACTTGCCACTGCTGATGCTTCCGAAGAACGCGGACGAAAAACCTCATTTCAAGTGGCCGGTAAACACCGTGCTGGAATGGTGGGAAGATCTTCTCGGCAGCAATTTAACCTCGCACGCAAGCTCGCTCTGCGACCCAGGCGCCGATCCAGACAATGCGCGCCGGCAAGTTCACGCGTGGCGGTACGAAGATCGTCCACCCGATCAGGCCACGATTGAGCGCTGGTGTAAAGTATCGTGGACCGACAAGTATTCAGGAACGTTCCCCGACAATACGGCGTTGCCGCTGAACGAGCGGTGGAATCGTTGCCGTGATTTCCTCGTTAAAAAAGGGCTGCACGACCCGACGCGCAACTGGCTGGAAGGCGTGCAGGGGAAACCGAGGGAGATGCTTCAGAGGCAGTACCGTGGCGAACGTCTGGAGCGGGAGATTCTGCCGTTCAAGCAAACGCCCTTTGCGGCTTTCTTCGATTCAGCCGATCCGGTCGCGGCCGGTTTGCCTGTGGAGGAATTCATTATGCGGATTGCTGAACGATATGCGCAACCGACGAACGCACAACTCAAAGCCCGTCTTGTCGTGGCTGCCGCCTTCCAGCGCGCGTTTGTTCAGACCGCAAAGTCTCAGGGCATCCAGAACGCGCTGCGAATTTGTGATTGGTTTCAGCAGGTCTATTGCTTTTTGATGGACTTGCACAACCGGGCGAACTGCGGTGCGGAGGTGCTTCAATTGCTGCGGAATAGTCCGGAATCGCAAGGTGGATTGCGCTGGGTCTGTGAGTGGTTGTTCGATGAGGAAAGCTGGCACAGATTCCCTGCGGAATTGTCCGCCATGTTCCTCAAACCGCCGGCAGAAGCCAGCGAAGCTTGAGGACTTTGTTCGCAGCCAAGAGGAGCGCCGCTCACGGCCGGCTCACAACAATGACCCTCTGGATTTGGCGATCATCTCGCGCACGGCGCGATCTCCGGTCACATCATCGAATCCACCTCCGCGCGAACGGCGCACGGGCAGACCGCTTCCCGCCGTGAGGATTGCGCCCGCGTTGCCCTGTCCCGATGCCGTGGAAACCGAGGTCAGCACCGCAGACAGTCCCGCCGCGCCCGCCGTCACCAGCGGCAAGCCCGCCGGAGCCATCGTCGCCGCCGTTCGCGCCGTGGTATC